>CAYOSB010000111.1:0-12571 GCA_964406495.1 uncultured Bacteroidaceae bacterium
TGGAGTAGTCTTTAATTGAATTATACTGGTGCCCGGTAAGCATGCGTTACCGGTCCAGGTTTACGAAATCTAATCCGGAATGTCTAAACTTTGGAACAACCAGACAGAACTTTTCGCTTTGGTCCGAAAGGAACTGTTTACCGCCCTTGTGGGTGATGTCCTTGATAAAATGGGATATTTTCACCAGTTTCTCCCGCAAAACCTCAAACCTCTTGATTCGGGGATGGTTGTGATTGGCCGGGCCATGCCCGTGCTGGAAGCTGATGTATTTGTGGGTGCATCTGAAGACTCAAATAATTCCCTTTTAAACCAACCCTTTGGGCTCATGTTCGAAGCCCTGGACCAGTTATCCAAAGATGAAGTATACGTGTGCACAGGTGGTTCATACACTTATGCCCTGTGGGGCGGATTGATGACTACCAGGGCGTTAAAAGTGGGTGCTGCAGGTGCCGTGGTTAATGGTTTTTCACGCGATACAAACGAAATCCTGAAATTAAATTTTCCCGTTTTTTCTGCAGGCACATATGCGCAGGACCAGGGACCTCGCGGTAAAGTAATCGATTACAGGATCTCCATTGAAATCGGGGGTGTAAAAATCAATCCGGGCGATATTATTTATGGCGACAGGGATGGTGTTATCATCGTTCCAAGTGAACTTGAAAGGGACGTATTTCATGCGGCAATTGAGAAAGCACGAGGAGAAAAGCAGGTAAAAAAAGCCCTGGAAGAGGGGATGACTACGGTGGAGGCTTTTAGAAGATTTGGAATTATGTAGTGGCTTATGACAGATAATATGATGCAAAATCCATATCAGTTAACAAACAAAGTAGCACTTATTACCGGGGGTGCTGAAGGCATAGGCTTTGGCACTGCCAGTGTATTTCTCAGTTTAGGTGCAAAGGTTATTATAACAGGACGGAACCTGGAAACATTACAGCAAGCACAACAAAAACTGGACAGAAACTGCCTCATCTATCAACATGATGTTACCGATAAAACCTCCCACGGGGACCTTCAGACATACATTGAAAAGGAAGCCGGTGCATTGGATATTCTTGTTCACAATGCGGGGAAGCATTTAAAAAAACCTTCCCTTGAGGTAACCGACAAGGAATTTCAGTCTGTTATGGACACAAACTTACATAGTGTTTTTGCACTAACGCGCACCCTGTTAAAGGGCATGATTGAAAGAAAAAGAGGGTCTGTTATTTTTATTAGTTCTATGTCTGCTTTGTATGGACTTGAAAAGATTATTGCTTATACAAGCTCGAAAACCGCTCTGCTGGGAATGACAAGGGCGCTTGCTTCAGAATACTCACATACCGGTGTGCGATTTAATGCCATTGCACCTGGATTTATAGAATCAAAAATGTTGGCCAGTGCAATGGATGATGATCCGGAACGAAAATCAAAAGTGTTGAAGCGTACTCCGGCAGGAAGGTTTGGGAAACCGGAAGAAATCGGAATGGCAGCGGCGTTTCTGGCTTCAGATGCTTCACAATTTATTACAGGTGTTTGCTTGCCCGTGGATGGTGGAAATGCAATAGGTTTTTAATATGTCAAAGTTGAAAAGATTAATCATAAGTGTGCTGCCGGGTATTTTCCTTATTGGTTACAATATCGGTACAGGCAGCATCACGGCAATGTCGAAAGCCGGTGCTTCATTTGGAACGGCTCTGTTATGGACCATCCTGCTGAGCTGTATCATTACTTTTTATTTGTTGGATCGCTTTAGCTTTTACACCATTGTTACGGGAGAGACCGTGATCCAGGGAATAAAAAAACACATCCATCCAGCGGTTTCATGGTTCCTGACCTCGGCACTGGTTATTATTATATTGGCAGCCATCCTGGGATTGATGGGAATTTTGACAGATACTGTTTACGAAGGTATTGCTACGTTTGGCAGGGATGAAGTCACTGGTGTCTGGATTGCTATAGTTATTGGAATACTTGTATTTGGTATTTTAATATCAGGAACAAACAAAACGTTTGAAAATGTGATGGCAATTATTGTTGGCATTATGGGCCTGGCATTTATTATTGCCGTAATTTATCTTCAACCTTCATTTTCTTCGCTGGCAAAAGGTTTTATCCCGTCTATTCCTGAAGAGGCAGGCGGAAGTGATAACAGTGGATTTGTCGTCATTGCAGGAATGACGGGAACAACTGTATCTTCTGTTGTTTTTATTATTCGTTCGCTGTTGGTAAAAGAGGCAGGATGGACCCTCAAGGACATGAGATCGCAGCGGATCGATGCGGCAAACAGCGCTTTTTTTATGTTCCTGATCAGTGCTGCAGTAATGACCGTAGCCTCTGAAACATTGTTTGTTGAAGGAATAAGGGTGAATAATGTTCCCGAATTACTTCCTATCCTGGAACCCATCGCAGGGAGTTTTGCAGTGGTCCTGATGATTATCGGCATCACTGCTGCCGGACTTTCTTCCCTGTTACCAAATATCCTTGCAATGCCCTGGATTGTCAAAGATTACAGGGGGAAAGAAAATCCATTGAAGAAACCAAAAAACTGGATCATATTCGCTTTTGTATTGTATTGCACCCTGGGGACGGTGTTCGGGATGAAGCCGATTTTCCTCATGCTGCTGTCACAGGCATGCCTGGCGGTATTGCTTCCGGTAACAACCATTTCAATGGCAGTGTTGCTGCATTCCGAAAAAGTGATGGGGGACCACAGGCTCAAATTGTTTGAGATCTTCATCTGGGTGGTGATCATTGCGTACAGTATACTGATGAGCGGTTTAGGTATGAAAGGATTAATACTTGATCTGCAAAATATATTTATATAACAGCCATGAAACTGGGATTTGGTTTATATAAACACATGCTCAATGAGGCGCATTACAAATTTGCCCGCCAATGCGGAGCAACCCATCTTGTTGTCCATCTTGTTGATTATTTCGGACATAATAAAGAAAGAACAGATCAACCTGTCGGTAAACTTGATGGGTGGGGCAGTGCCGGTGAGGGTAAGCTGTGGGAACTGGATGACCTGCTTACAATCAAAAAGGAAATCAACAGCCATGGATTAAAATGGGAAGCCATTGAAAATTTCGATCCTTCAATATGGTACGATGTGTTGCTGGACGGTCCTGAAAAGCTGGCACAAATAGAACTGCTTAAGCAACAAATTCGCATTGTGGGTGAGGCGGGGATTCCGGTTTTCGGATATAATTTCTCACTGGCCGGAGTAGCTGGAAGAATCACCGGAAATTTTGCCCGTGGCGAAGCACAATCGGTTGGTATGGATGGTGAAGACAATACACCCATACCAAACGGGATGGTTTGGAACATGCAGTATAATAAGGAAGTACAAGAAGGTACGATTCCGGAAATTAATCACGTGGAATTGTGGGAACGATTGCGGTTTTTTCTAAAGGAGCTTGTTCCCGTTGCCGAGCAGGCCGGGGTCACCTTGGCAGCACATCCTGATGATCCCCCTTTGCCATTTGTAAGGAAAACACCACGCCTGGTGTATCAGCCCTCTATGTACCAGGATTTAATCGACAGCTTTCCAAGTGACAGCAATCAACTGGAATTTTGCCTTGGGACCATTTCGGAAATGACCGATGGTGATGTGTATGAAGCAACGGATATCTACAGCAGGCAAAACAAGATCGCTTACATCCATTTCAGGAATGTGAAAGGAAAGGTGCCTCATTACAAAGAAGTATTTGTTGATGAGGGCGATATCAATATGCTGAAAATTCTAAGCATACTCAAAAATAACAATTACCAGGGCGTGATTATTCCCGACCACACACCTCAAATGACATGCGATGCCCCCTGGCATGCGGGGATGGCCTACGCAATGGGATATATGAAGGCAGCCATGCAATCACTGGATATTTTATAGCATACCATCATGGCAACATTCAATTCATCAAAGAATGATACACAGGCAAACATCGTTGCTCCGCCGAATTTGAATGATTTCCTTTCCAGGCTTACCTGGTTCTGGAGGCATCCTCTCTGGTTCCGTGCCTGAACATATTCAAATGAATCTGGGAAAAAATCAAAATAGATTGGAGATAAAGTTATCTAATTTTACGTCTTGTATATTAATTCTAATTGGTGATAAAAAGTCTGTCATGATCAGAAATTATCATGTACAATATTATTAGTAAGGTTTCACTTTTCATCTATGGGTTGCCTATATAAAAAACCAATCATTCTGATTTTGAAAATGATCACTTTTGTTTATAATCAATGAATATGAAAAAAACCACAACAAAGTTTACCTTCATTGTACTATTGATATCATTGTTAACTTTTAACGTCTTTGGGCAAACTACCACGCTGGTTTCGATTGATGCCGGGGGTCATTTGACATACACCCCGGATGAAAAGGGAAACGTATTACCCGACTTCAGTTATGTCGGATATCATCATGGCGAAAAGCCCATACCGGATGTGGAAGTAGTGAAGGCAATTTCCCCTGTAGGAGGAGATAACCGCTATCACATTCAGAGTGCAATTGATGCGGTTGCTGCGCTTCCTGCAGATGCCAATGGGCACAAAGGAGCCGTTTTGTTGAATTCCGGGTTGTATGAAGTGGAGGGTACTATCTTCATGAAAAGCGGCGTTGTACTCAGAGGACTGGGAAATACAACCATTATCAGGGCGGTATTTACCACACGGGATCCGCTCATTTCAATCAACTCAAAAGCCAGTCCGGGCCATGAGCTGATAGCATCAACGAAAACACAAATCACCGATGCATATGTTCCTTTTGGTGCGAGGACATTTACAATTGAAACCGGTCATTCTTTTAAAAAGGGCGACCGGGTTGTATTGCAAAGAGAACCCACAGAGAAATGGGTTGATCTTGTGGGGCGTGAGTATGGCTGGTCCGTAAGGGGATATACCGTTGACTTTTTCCGTGTTATTGAAGAAGTGAACGGCAATACGATCACTATCGACGCGCCGGTGGTTGATCATATCTATGACGGAATAGCGAATGGATACCTTTATAAATACAATAACAGCCCGGATTACAAAACTGAAATAGGAATCGAGCATATGCGGCTCGAAACTTCCTATACCGACGAAAATGACCGCAATCATTCGCATAGGGCCATACAGGTCTATTCAGCTGAAAACGGATGGGTGAGAAATATAGACACGTATCATTTTACAATGTCCGCAGTATCCTTTTCTGATGGATCATACAAATGGACCGTCGATAATTGCCGTTATCTCCGCCCGGTCGGGAGGTTAAATTCCGGTACAAGATATTCTTTCGGCATTGGGAAAGGACAACAGAATTTAATTCAGAACTGTTTTTCGGATTTTGGAAGACACGATTTTGCTAGCGGTTCCAGGACACCGGGACCAAACGTGTTTTCGAATTGTGTAGCCATGAATTGCTGGAATGTATCCGGACCGCATCACCGATGGTCTGTGGGAGTATTATATGACAGAGTGTATACCGATCTTGACCTGAATGTGGAAAACCGTACGAATTCCGGTAGCGGACACGGCTGGGCAGGTGCGAATCATGTCATGTGGAATTGTCACACATACAGCCGCATGGTAATACATGAGCCACCTACAGATGCCTGTAACTGGGCCATAGGATGTATCGCCGGAGAAGGGATCACCGGTGTGGGAAGAAAGGCGACTGAACCCCTTGGTTTGGTGGAATCTGAAGGCGTTCACATTGCCGATATTCCAAGTTTATACAGGGCTCAATTGAACGATAGGTTGGGAGCGGGTACGGCATCAACCGATCATCCCTTTCCCGGCTTTACAGGAGATCAGAAAGTATACCCTGATGAATTAACGATTATTTCAGCAGTAGCTGGCAGTGAAGCCCAGCATCATGGTATAACGCGTCTTCCTGAGCATTCATACGATCATGATGTGCAAACACGCTGGGCTTCCGGTCGCAGGGAATCAGGTGTGTCCGGAGCCTGGATTGAGTATACCCTGGATGGGGCTTACAAAATTGATAAAGTTCGCTTGCAGCTGTTCAACAGCTGGATCAGAACCTATCCATTGAAAATAGAAGTTGACGGGAAAACTGTATTTACCGGTACTTCAGAATTAACAGAGGAAATGGGGTGGAATACGTTCTCGTTTGAGCCGGTTTCCGGAAGCAGGGTGAAGATTTCTATGACCAATAAAAACAGTTTTGGAAATACAGAACTATGTACGCATGAAACAAGGATTCATGGATCCAATGACGATCTCGCCCATTCACCCTCAAAGGCAGCTGCCGAGTGATGATTTGATTGAAATGCTAAAACTAAGGAATTGTGAAATTATCCAGCACTTTAGTCAAATGTTATGCCGAAGATGCACGACATGACTTTGTAATCGACAGCAGGATCACGGGGCCGAACGCATTCGTTGAATGTACGGCATTGAGATCGACCACAATCTCTGAACCACATCACCGGTGGAGAATGGGCATTCTTTTTGACAACATCACCCTGAAGGATGGGGGACAACCTGGCGCCCTGAACCATGGATACTCAGGATCTGGTCACGGTTGGCCCGTGCCAATATTGATTTCTGTTAAAGTAGTTTCGCAATGTCGATACACAACCCGACACTGACAACCAGGATGGATTGCAGAGCATGGAATTCGAAAAATTTATAAAAATTTTACAGGAGGATTTAATGATGATAATAAGACAAAGGATTTTTGCCAAACTTGTAATCAAGCTTGTATTTCTAAATGTGTTTGCCCTTTTCCTGTCAGGTAATGTTTCTGTTTATGGACAGCATAGCCCTGATTTTGAAATAGGTGAAATAATTTATCAAAATCCCCTCTCCTCACCTGAAGATGTAGAAGAGTGGGTTGGGGAATGTGCAAAAGAAGGTCATCCGATTATAACATCATCTCCCGAAAATGAAGATATGCTCAGATTGTATTCCGAACGGCACTTCCTTTTATGGTGCCCGGAGAATTTCCCAGACAGTATTGCCGTATCGTGGGATTTTTTACCCGTCGAAAGGGTTGATGAAAGAGGTCTTGCCATGTTTTGGATGGCGGCTACGGGCAAAGATGGCAAGGATATATTCGATCCTTCCCTGGCCGAACGGCAAGGTCATTATAGACAGTACAGGGCGGGTGACATCAATGCGCTTCATATTTCTTACTTCCGCAGGAATGAGTATAATGAAGAAGTGAATTTCCAGATGGTCGCCTTGCGTAAATCAACGGTGAATGACGAAGGGCCCAGGATGGCACAGGGCGCCGATCCGATACCCGATACCCCTTATGCCAATAAACCTTATCGGATAGAGGTGATAAAGTTTGGGCCATACCTGCGATTTTCAATCGACAGTTTGAAGATTCTTGAATGGACGGATGACGGTAAAGATGCTCCAATCCTGGAAGGTGGGAAGATAGGTTTCAGGCAGATGCGGGGACTCATTGCAGATTATGCAAATCTGGAAGTGAGGCGTCTTGAAGCTAAATAATCATACACTAAAACGAACCCTATGAAGCTGTCAAAAATTGCTCTAATACTTTTGCTTGCTGTGATGATTGCTTTTGTGTCCTGTCAGCAAAATCCTGTTGAAATTTATATCTCGCCAGATGGTAACGACAAAGCTTCAGGAACCAGAGAGCAGCCTGTATTAACTTTTAAAAAAGCCAATGAACTTGTAGCTTCCATATCAGGCAAAAAAGAAGTCCACGTTATTTTTAAAGATGGTATTTATTATTTGACCGGCACCGTTGTTTTAACGCCTGAACTTTCAGGAAGTGAAAAATATCCTGTCATCTATCGTGCTGCCAATGAAGGGAAGGCGATAATAAGTGGAGGCGATAAACTTAACCTGGATTGGGAACCCTATAAGAATGGGATTTACAAAGCCCTGGTTTCTAAAAATGTATTAATTGATCAACTCTATGTAAACGGCGAACGGCAAAGAATGGCCCGTTTCCCAAATGCAATTGAAGAGAAAAATGTTTTTGACACATGGGATCTGGTACATACCCGAAAACCGGATCCTGACAATGATCCACTGGATGGAAAAAGGGTTTCTTCCTGGAGCAATCCCGAAGGTGCATATGTGCATGCCATGCACAGTAAGTTGTGGGGCGATATGCACTGGCTGGTAACAGGAAAAAATGCAGATGGTTCTCTTAAGTTAGAGGGAGGCTGGCAAAATAACAGGCCTTCACCCATGCATCCCCGTTACCGGATGGTCGAAAATGTATTTGAAGAACTGGATGCCCCTGGCGAATGGTTTTACAAGAAGAATGAAAAAACATTGTATTATTATCCTCATCCTGATGTTGACCTGGCGTCAGCAAGTATTGAAATTGTCAGACTAAAACATTTGATCGAATTTAAAGGAACCAAAGAGAAGCCTGTAAGTCATATCCGGTTGGAAGGACTGGTTTTTCGTCATGCTGCCCGAACCTTCATGGAAACCAAAGAACAGCTCTTACGCAGCGACTGGGCAATTTACCGGGGTGGAGGAGTAGTGTTTGAAGGTGCCGAAGATTGTACGGTGTCACATTGTGAGTTCGATCAGCTTGGAGGGAACAGTGTTTTTGTCAATAACTATAATCGCCGGATTTTTATCAAAAGCTGTTACATCCATCATTCGGGGGCCAACGGAATCGCGTTTGTTGGGGATCCTGAGATGGTACGAAGCCCCTTATTCAGATATGGAAAACAGGATTTTGAGAGTATTGACCGCACTCCTGGCCCCAAAGGCGATAACTACCCATCAAACTGCCGGGTAGAGGATTGCCTGATTACCATGACCGGACGTGATGAAAAACAAACCGCAGGGGTCCAAATTTCCATGTCACATAAAATAACCGTCAGCCACGCTTCCATTTATGACGTACCACGTGCCGGGATCAATATCAGCGAAGGAACATTCGGCGGACATGTTATTGAGTACTGTGATGTATTTAATACCGTGCTTGAAACCGGAGATCACGGAAGTTTTAATTCATGGGGACGTGACCGGTTCTGGACACCGGATATTAATGAAACAGTCAAAGAGGTTGAAAAGGAGCCTGGTTTGCCAAAATTGGACATGCTTGCTCCAAATACCATTCGTAACAGCCGCTGGCGTTGCGATCATGGATGGGATATTGACCTGGATGATGGTTCATCCTGGTATTTTATTTATAACAATTTGTTACTTAACGGGGGCTTGAAAATGAGGGAAGGCTACTTTCGTAAGGCCACAAATAATGTTATTCTTAATAACAGCCTCCACCCCCATGTCTGGTATCCCAACAGCGGCGATATTTTTAAACATAATATTGTTTTCACTGCTTACAAACCGGCTGTTATGCAACGTGGGATGGGACCCGGCGAAAAATGGGGGGCACAGCTGGATTCCAACCTCTTTGCAAGCAATCATGAAGACCGGATGAAATTCTCCCGGAATGGTTGTGATGAAAGCTCCCTGGTTGGGAACCCTTTGTTTGTAGATGCTGGAACTGGTGATTTCAGGGTCCGGGATCAATCGCCCGCCCTTCAAATCGGGTTTCAGAACTTTCCAATGGATGAGTTTGGGGTGGTTTCTGCAAAGTTGAGAGCACTGGCCAAAGAACCGGAGATTCCGGAACCCATGCATAATGACAGAGAAGGTTCAGGCAAAGTTTATCAATGGTCGGGAGCAAGTGTGAAAAATGTGGAAACGACCGGTGAACAGTCGGCTGCGGGTTTGGCTTCCATAAGTGGTGTTGTACTGCTGAGCATACCTGAGAAGTCAGATTTAAAGAAATCCGGCTTTCAAACCGGAGATGTTATTGTTCAAGTTGAGGCTGCAAAAATCGAGAACTTTGAGCAATTGCAACATGCAATACAGGCAAATCAACACAAAAAAGCGTTAGCGGTTGGCATTATAAGAAATCAACGCGAAGAAAAGCTGACTCTGGAAAAGAGATGAATGACACTAAAATATTTAAGAATAGGACGGGTTTGACACGATTGGTCGTTTTTGTATTGGCCAGCGCTACATGTTTTTCCTGTTCGCAAAACCCGGACCAATGGAGCATTGACACAAATGAAGATTGGTCACCTATCAATGCGTCAACGCATTCCTGGGATTCTCCACTGGCAGTTCATGCTGTTAGTCCCGGTCCACGGGTTGAAAAAGTGGAAGACCGGGTGGGTGCCGATACGGATAATGATGACGAAATAGATGTCTTGACCGATATGCAGGAAGTTGAGGAAAGCTATGATTATGATGAAGGATTTGCCAAACAAATAAAGCGCATACCGGCCTCAATGGATTTGAACGATTTACCCGAAGGAAATGGTTTCGGTTTTGAATAGTTGAACAGGAGCCGATTATTAAAAAAAGTAAGAGTAGCAGTCGAATATTTAGGGAATTATATTATATAACTTGACACCTATGAAATTACAAAGTGTATTCATATATCTGCTTCTCATCTGCACCTCATTTGGTCATGCAGGAATGGAAGAACCTGAAAATAGGAATCTACCGGAACTGCCTCATAGCAGGAATGCAAGCTTGGTGAGCCAGGCCTTGTCTTCAGACCAGCCGGTATCCAGCTCTTTGGTTTACCTGGATAAGAATGGAAGGCTTGTTTACAAACCCTACACCGATAAAGGTGATAATATCCTTGATTTCTCAATTTGCGGATATAAACGTAGTGAAGAGCCGATTCCAGATGTGCCGGTTGTCGCTACAGTAAATCCTCTGCAGGGAGAGACTGCTCCTGACGGGACGATGGCTTATCCAGAAGGTCCGGACAGCCGTGAGCATATTCAAAATGCCCTTGATAAGGTCACATCTCTACATCCGGATGAGAAGGGTTTTCGCGGAGCCGTGCTCCTGAATAAAGGTACTTACTATGTGAATGGTAACCTGGTTGTTCCTTCCGGAGTGGTACTGCGTGGCGATGGAGGCGGATCCGGCGGTACGGTGTTGATCTTCAGAAATCCCCGGGGAACCGGTATAAATGTTGGTAACCCGGAGGCGGAGCCTGTAAGCCTGGGGGCGCTTACTCCAATCACAGATGCTTATATTCCGGCGGGCAGCATTGATGTGAATGTGGAAGATGCGAGTCAGTTCAGGCCGGGAGACTATGTATATGTGAGGAAAACGACTAATGATAAATGGATCAGGGACCTTGGAATGGACCGGATTACAGAGATCAGGCCGGATAATGAAAGAGTAGGGAACTGGAATGCACGGAGGTATCAACTCAATCATGTGCGGCAGATCGTGCAGGTAGAAGGGAACAGGATTACCCTCGACGTACAACTGCCACAAACGATTATGAAAGAGCATGGGGGCGGTATGGTAGAGAAGATAAGCCTGCACGAAATTGATACCCTTTGCGGTGTGGAATCTTTACGTGTAGTCTCCAATTATGATACTTCTGTCAGATCTGTAAGGGAGAACGAAGAATACTTCAGCGATGAGAAGAACAATCTAAATGATGGTATTTTGCTTACCTGTATCAATGGCTGGGTAAGAGATTGTACGGTTAAACATACACGTCATGGTGCTGTAAAGACCAATGAAAACTCCCGCTACTGCACCGTTCGGAACTGTAAATCTCTGGAGCCTGTTGCACCAATCAGGGGAGGCCGCAGATACCCCTTCAGGTTTGAAGGTGGGAGTCATTCCCTGTTTTACAAATGTTACACCGAAAGGGGACGACATGCTTTTGCTGCCGGTAGCCGGGTCATGGGCCCAAACGTATTCGTTGAATGTACAGCCTGGAAGTCCAGCACCATTTCGGAGCCGCATCATCGATGGAACACAGGCATTCTCTATGATAACATCACCCTGGAGGAAGGAGGTACACTTGGTGCTTTGAACAGGGGATACTCCGGGTCAGGACATGGTTGGGCCGGAGCCAATATTGTTTTCTGGAACTGTAACGCAAAATCGGTTGTCGTCTTTGATCCTCCGACTCCGGAACAGAACTTTGCCATCGGTTATACAGGTGAAATACGGGATGAGTATTCTACTGAGCGGCTGGAGTATGCAAATGATCGTTCCGGTTTTGCCGGAACATCAAAGGCAGGTGTTTACAAGGGTGTTCCACTTATGGGTACCGGGTACATCGAACATCCTGAAGAAAAGGTAGTGCCACAAAGCTTGTTTAAGCAGCAACTGATCGATCGTATTGGTAACGAACGTGCAGATGAGGTGATGAACCTTGATTAAAATATACCATTGATGCGTTTTGTTAAAGAAGTTTCGCATACCGATGCACAACCCAACGCTGAATATCAGGATGGATTATGGAGCGCTGAATTCAATAAGTTTGTACATAAATAGGTAAACTATAATAAAAATGAAGAAAATAACTACTATTATCCTATTGGGTTTTTTATTGGTATCTGTTAATGCTCAGAACCGGACCTCTTGGATGAAAGATGCAAAATGGGGGGTGATGTTACATTATACTACAGCAATGTTGGAATCTGAAAATCAACAGGATGCGGATCCAATCAATTTAAATAAATGGAATGAGCTCATTGATAATTTTGATTGTGAAAGACTGGCAAAACAATTGTCGGATGTTGGTGCTGGTTATCTGATCATTACTATTCGACATAGTGTTGATGGATTTTTTTTG
>CAYOSB010000112.1:0-12431 GCA_964406495.1 uncultured Bacteroidaceae bacterium
TCAATGGGATTGTTGTATACGTTGATGGTGGTATCCTTGCAACAATTGGTAAACCAAGTAACGAAGAATAGATTCCCTGGAAAAAGCAGCAGTTCTAAAATGGGGTTAGCAGTTGCAAATTGATCGAAGCACGCGCTTATAGTCATCTACGGAAAAATCATCCAGGTCAAGCCAGCTGAGGGCGGTTTCAACCGTCGAAAGCACCTTGATATCCATGGGAACATCGTAAACACCCGTATTCATCATCATGGGAGGGACCACATGACCCGAGCTTGAAGTGATATAAGCTGTTTTCCGTTTTGCAGCGAAGCCATTGGCTGTTGCCATGTATCCGAGGGTACGTTTCATTCCCTCCATATCGTATACCAAGTTGCAATTTCTTAAATCGACTATTGTTTTGTAACCAGGATCATATTCAGGGTTTTTCACCAGGTTCCTGATAAATGAGATTACATTTTCCGGGGTAACATCACCGTCGAAGCACATTATTATCAATTGCTTTTCCCCGATTATCTGGTAGTTGATCATGATGCCGGTTCTATAACAAAAATATACATTTCATCTGATCCGACGGCCTGTAAGCCGGTGTTCCTTGACGGAATCCTGCGAAGAATTTGACGAACGACAAACAAATTTATGTATGCAGATCAATCTTTAATACTTCATTGCGACCTGGCACGGGATTCATTGCGTTCCGACACGGGAAAATGACCGGGGAATTGTATAAAAAATGAACCCAGCCTGCCATACTGGTTGAGATAATGAATTCTTTTTTATCTTTGACCATTGATCGATGGTATAATAACCTCTCCAAAAAAAATATATACATGAATCAAAGATTTCGAACAACAACACTTACCGCGCTCGCTGCCGTCATGTTAATCCTCACTTCCTGCAAGACGGCAGGTCCTGAAAATGGGATCGGTCTCCAGTTATATTCTGTCAGGGAAGCAATGAAAGAAGATCCGGTGGGTACCATTGAAAAGGTAGGTGCCATCGGATATGATTTCGTAGAATCAGCAGGTTACAATGATGGCAAGATCTATGGAATGGAACCCCTGGAATTCAAAGCACTGGTAGAGAAAAATGGCATGGTCTACCTTGGAGCGCATTCCGGACAGGCGATTCCTGATTCCGGAAGCTGGGAATCACTCATGCCATGGTGGGATGAATGTATTGCCACACACAAGGCAGCGGGAGCTGAATATATCGTGCAGCCATTCATGCGAAGCTCAGGCTATGCAAGTCTTGAAGGGCTCGCTGAATATTGTGCGTACTTCAATGCTGTTGGTGAAAAATGCAATGCCGCGGGAATCAGGTTTGGGTATCATAACCATGCCCGGGAATTCCAGGAACTGGAAGGTGAAGTCATCTATGATTACATGCTTCAGCATACAGATCCGGAGAAAGTAATGTTTCAACTAGACATTTACTGGATTTACGAAGGAGGTGCTGATCCGATGGAATATTTTGAAGCATATCCCGGCAGGTTCGGCTCATTCCACATCAAGGATGAAAAGGAATTGGGTGAAAGCGGTGAAATTGATTTCATGCCGGTACTTAAGCAGGCAAACCAGGCAGGAGCAAAATACCACGTTGTCGAGGTGGAGCGATACAACCACGATCCTCTCGTCAGCGTAGAAAAAAGTTATGCGTACTTACAGGAGATTGGATTTATCCAATAGCCTGTTCCCGGGCAACAATAAAGCGGTCATCCTGTAATGACCGCTTTTTTTTGTTACGTGGAGATTCGCTAATTTGCAGCATATACCAAAATCAACAACCATGAACAGTCATTCAGGATATACTTCCGCTGAGCTGGAAAAACTCAGGGAGGCGTGTGAGATGCTGGAAAAATATAAGTTTGCAGATGTTTTTGGTGACATATCAGGTGCCCTTCAGAAAGTCATCGACGTGATCGATATCAGCATCAGCCAGGAATCCGGAGAGCAGTTTGATTTCATTCGCCCGGAGAAAGTCCCCCACGTGAAAGGAAGTGTATATCTTGAAAAAATCATACGAGCGATCAGGGAAAAAAAAGTACTGCGAATTTATTACCAGCCCTTCTATGAAGACAAGCCATATTTTACAGAGGTACATCCCTACCTGCTGAAAGAATACAAGAGCAGGTGGTATATGATCGGACTCAATGATTTTAAGGAACAGTTGCGCACCTACTCCCTGGACCGGATCAGGGACATAGAACTGTCTGAAATCCATTACCGTGCGCAGGATTTTAGTGCCGCAACGTACTTCAAAAATGCAATCGGTATCATTTCACCTGAAGGAGATCCCCCTGTGATACGCATTTCTGTTCAGAAAACACAGGCACAATACCTGATCTCACAACCCTGGCATGAAAGTCAGAATATTGAAGAGGAGACTGATGAAGAGATCATTTTTCACTTCAGGGTGCACCCTACCTACGAATTTATCTCGCTATTGCTCAGCTTTGGGAAGGACCTCCGGGTGCTTTCACCGGAATCCCTGAAAGAGAAGGTTAAATCAGAGTTGGAGCAGATGCTTTCGTTTTACAGTCCGAAAGCATGAACTTCATCACAGATATACACAATTAAATGCAAGGCTTCCCGTTTTTTTCCCTGGTGTAAATATCCGGATAATTGTCCTGAATAAAATTTTAAAAAAATCGATCCGGCTGAAAAAAAGTATTTGTATATTGTGGCTTCAAAATACAAATACTCTATGGATTGAACGACACTTCCCATATTTATTATGTATTTTTGCAATCGGTTGCACAAAAAGGAACGCGGAAGTCCTGAGGAGGAATTTTTATTTAAAAAATTAGCAAAAATACTGCTTATACCATGAAAAATTTATGCGATATTGACTTCATCGAGCTCCACTGCGTTCCGGTTAGTGAGCTCAATGCGTTCGGTTCGCACGCTGTCGCAGAAGTTTAGCGTATGAGCCCGAACACATTTATAGTATTTCTTATGATGTGAGGCAACCACCGGAACGAAGTGGTGCGCATAAGACCGACGAATGAGAACGAATAGCGCAGCCGAAGTAAAAACGGAAATTATAACTAATTATATCATAAGGCTTTTAATTAAAATATATATACATGAAACAGACGCGGCTTGATACTGCCATTATGATGAGAGAAACGGGAGTCGTACCATTGTACTACAATCCGGATCCGGAAATATGCAAGAATGTGATCAGGGCTTGCTACGAGGGCGGACTGAAGATTTTTGAATTTACCAACCGCGGCGATTTTGCGCACGAGGTATTTGGGGCGCTGGTAAAGTGGGCTGAAGAAGCGTTGCCCGACCTGGTACTTGGTGTTGGCTCTGTGGTTGATGCTCCCACTGCTTCCCTGTACATCCAGTCGGGTGCATCGTTCATTGTTTCACCCCTGCTGAATGAAGAGATGGCCAGGGTGTGCAACCGCAGAAAAGTACTATGGATGCCGGGATGTGCAACTGTTTCCGAAATATCAAAGGCAGAGGAACTCGGTGCGGAAGTGGTCAAGATCTACCCTGCCGCAATGCTTGGAGGACCGGCATTCATCAAGGCAATAAAAGGACCCTGTCCGTGGAGCCAGGTAATGCCTTCAGGTGGTGTTTCCCCTACCGTAGAAAACCTGCAAAGCTGGTTTGATGCAGGAGCATTTTGTGTCGGTATGGGCTCAAAACTGGTGACTGCGGAGATTATAAGGGAAAATAACTATCAGCGCTTGCAGGAAAAAGCTGCAGAGGTTGTTGAAATTGTGAAAAAAATCAGAGGATAAAGAACGATGCAAAATAAACCAATACTATTCCATTTCCTGCTTGCAGCACTCATCATTATGAGCGGATGCAAAGGAGTCTCAGATACCAGATCACTTAAATTGGCCCATGGGCTGGATCCAACGCACCCTGTAAGCCAGGCGATGGAATTCATGGCAGATCGATGCGAAGAGATCTCTGATGGTAAACTGTTGATACAAACTTATCCTTCCGGACAGCTGGGATCGGAGCAACAATGTGTGGAACTTCTCCAGATAGGCAGCCTGGCCATTACGAAGGTTTCTTCTGCTGTAATGGAAAGCTTCACGGAAGAATACAAGGTATTGGGCATACCCTACATCTTCAAATCGAAAGAACATGCTTTCAAAGTGCTGGACGGACCCATCGGTGAGGAGTTACTGCTCAGCACCGAACCATTCTGGATTCGCGGATTGTGTTTTTATGATGCCGGTGCGAGGAGCTTTTATACCATTAATACCCCCATTCATCATCCCGACGATCTGGAGGGATTGAAGATCAGGGTAATGAAGAGTATTACCGCAATGGAGACTGTTAAGGGACTGGGGGGTTCCCCTACCCCCATCTCCTGGGGAGAACTCTATACCGCACTGCAAAGTGGCGTGGTCGATGGCGCAGAGAATAATCCGCCCAGCTTTTACACCAGTCACCATTACGAAGTATGCAAGTACTACTCACTGAATGAACATACCATGGTCCCGGATGTGCTGATCATCAGCAAGAAGATCTGGGACGACCTCACAGACCAGCAACGCGCATGGCTCCAGCAAGCCATCGATGAGTCAGTTGTGAAACAGCGCGTACTCTGGGCAGCGTCAGAGAAGGAATCATTAGAAGAGGTAGAGAAGGCCGGCGTAACTATTATTTATCCTGACAAGGAGCCATTTGCTGAGCGGGTACGTCACATCCCGGAAATTTACAAGGACAATGCGCCCCTGTACAGCCTGATTAAAAGAATTCAAGCAACCGAAGAATAGTTGATATGAATACAACCCGAAAAGTCAACCGCGTTCTGGAGATCGTATTGATCTTCCTTACCAGCATTCTCGTGCTGGATGTATTGTGGCAGGTATTTAGCCGATACGTGCTCAGTTCACCAAGCTCATTCACAGATGAACTGGCTGGCTACCTGCTGATATGGGTCAGCCTGTTGGGTGCAGCCTATGTCGCCGGAAGAAGGGAACACCTTGCCATTGACATCATGCTGCAGCGATCCGGCCCCGCAAGGCAACGCATATTGCGGATTATCATTCAAAGTGTGATCCTCGGATTTTCATTCACTGTGCTTGTGATCGGAGGTTCCTGGCTGGTATATACGCGTTTTTACCTGGGTGTGACATCAGCGGCATTGCAAATCCCGCTTGGTTACGTATATATTGTATTGCCTGTGAGCGGACTGCTCATCGTTTTTTATTCCATCGGGCACCTGAAGGATGCCATTAAAAGTTAATATCAACATGGAAGTAATTATACTGGTACTGAGTTTTGTGATCCTGCTTGCCCTGGGTGTCCCCATTGCTTTCAGCATTGGTGCATCCGGCATTATCACCATGCTGTTTTCAATCGATTCAATTGCTGCTTTTACCACGTATGCGCACCGTATGGCAACTGGCCTGGACAGCTTTGCTTTGCTTGCCATACCCTTTTTCATACTTGCCGGGAACATCATGAACCGGGGTGGCATTGCCATGAGGCTGATCAACTTTGCGAGAGTGCTCGTGGGTGGATTGCCAGGGGGACTGGCCTTCGTGAATGTCATCGCCAATATGCTGTTCGGTGCAATTTCAGGTAGCGCAGCAGCTTCTGCATCGGCCATTGGCAGTATCATGGGTCCTGAAATGAAAAAAGAGGGATACAAGGAAAATTTCAGCGCAGCTGTAAACATTACCTCGGCAACCACGGGGCTTTCCATTCCGCCAAGTAATATTCTTATTGTGTATTCGCTTGCGAGCGGAGGCGCTTCTATTACTGCACTTTTCCTGGCCGGCTATATCCCGGGTATTTTAACCGGAATCGGCATCATGCTCATGGCCATGTCGATGATCATTTACCAGAACAAAGGGATCCGGGGAGTGGCAAAAACACTTGGTTTTATTGCCCTTACAACACTGATCCTGTTCACTGTCGGTTTTGGGATCAAAACCTTGCATGACACCACATCGGATGGGCTCTTTAAAAGCATTATATATGCCCTGCTGGCAATGTTGGCTGTGTTCTGGATCTACAAAACGGTTCAACATTGGGATAAAGCACGCGTAGGGATCCTGAAATTCCTGGATGCCATACCATCCCTGCTCATGCTTGTGATCGTGATCGGGGGAATCGTTGCAGGATATTTCACTGCCACGGAAGCTTCTGCCGTTGCTGTACTTTATGCACTTATACTTGCTTTACTGTACAAGGAGATGACCATCAGGGATCTTCCTGATGTCATCCTCAGATCAGTGAGGACCACAGCTATTGTTATGCTCCTGGTAGCTGCCAGCATAGGCCTCTCATGGATCATGTCGTACGAAAATATTCCGCAAAACGTGAGCGACGGACTCTTAAGCATCAGCGAGAATCCATTTGTGATCCTGCTTATCATTAACATGATCCTGCTTTTTGTAGGTGTGTTTATGGATATGACCCCAGCGGTGCTAATATTTACCCCGATCTTCCTGCCTATTGTGACAGTGCAGCTTGGAATGGACCCGATCCACTTCGGGATCATGATGGTATTGAACCTGTCAGTAGGGTTATGCACTCCACCGGTGGGATCAGTCCTGTTTATCGGTTGCAGTGTCGCCAATATCAAAATTGAGAAAGTGGTACGTCCGTTGCTGCCCATGTTCATTGTAATGATCGTGGTATTATTGCTGGTAGCCTATATTCCTGAACTCAGCCTCTGGCTCCCGAACCTGCTGATCAAATAAGCATGTTGCTGATCAGTTGATCACTATTCATTGATAACCTGGTATAAATTTTTTACGAACAGAATAATTATCTATTTTAGCAGCAGCTAATCATGACCAGGTAGTGCGACAAAATGGAGCAGATGACATCCCGCATAATTACTATTTTACAGTCCACCAACCTATTGGTGATCTTATCTTTTATCCTGGTATTCGCTGTCATCCTGATCCTAATTTACACCTGGCAATACCGGAAGATGGCCGGGAAATTCTCCCGACGCAATCTGAAAGAAGCATTCGGTAAAAAAATGCTGCTTGAGCAACTTTTCGACAATTTGCCTGACAGGGTATATTTGAAAGACAGGGAAAGTCGTTTTATCCTGGCGAATAAATTTGTTTCCCAGGTAATGGGAGCCAGGGATGCTAAACAACTCATCGGAAAAACTGATTTTGATTTCTATGAGAAAGCACTGGCTCAGGGCTATTACGATGATGAACAGAAAGTCATGTCTGAAGGCAAACCTCTGATCGCCAGGGAGGAAAAAGGACTTGATCTCAATGGAAATGAAATTTATGTATCCACCACCAAGATCCCGATTTTCGATGAAACCAACAAAGTGATTGGAATCATCGGACTCGGCAGGGACATCACCTATCAGAAAAAAGCTGAGAGAGAGTTGCGTCAGAAATCTGAGAATCTGAGAACGATCAATGCACTTCTGGAAGAACGACAGGAGGAAATCGAGGAAATGGCAGAGGAGATTGAAACGCAGTCCGAGAAACTGAAGAAAGTCAACCTGGAACTTGAACGTCTCTCTCTGGTTGCCAGCAAAACCGAAAATACTGTGATCATCATGGATGGGAACGGTAATTTTGAGTGGGCCAATGATGCATTTAAGAAGAAGTACAATATGGACCTTGACTCCTTCAGAAAGGAGCACGGGAATAACCTGCGGGAAAATTCCTCACACCCCAATATTTCTGCTATCCTGAACCAGATATACATTACCCGTAAACCATTTACTTATAGTTCAAAATTCACAGACAAATCAGGTAATGAATTGTGGAATCAAACCAACATTTTCCCGATTCTGAATGCTGAAAAAGAGGTAGTTAATCTGATCCTGATCGACTCCGATATCAATGACCTTAAATTTGCGGAGGCACAGATCAAACAACAAAACGAAGAGATCGAATCGCAGGCAAATGAACTGCAACGAATAAATGCAACCAAAGACAGGTTGTTCTCCATTATTGCCCATGACCTTAAAAATCCTTTCAATTCGATCCTCGGGTTTACAGAGCTGATGCTGCAGCAATACGACGACTTACCGGAGGAGAAACAAAAGGAGTTTCTGAATATGATACATGCCTCCACTCAATCGGCCTACGAGCTGCTCGAAAACCTGTTGGACTGGGCCAGGACGCAAACCAGGAAAGTAAAATACAAACCTGAACAAATACAGCTCAGGGGGCTTGTTGAAGAGATCATTTCGCTGCAGAGACTGCAGGCCTCCATAAAAAACATCCGCCTGTTAAATGAAATTGAGAACGGGATTGAAATTTTTGCTGACCGGAATATGGTAAACACCGTAATTCGCAACCTTATCGGCAATGCGATCAAATATACCGGTGAAAATGGCCATGTACACATAAGCACCCGACAGGAAAACCAACATGTGTATATTGACATCGCAGACACCGGGATTGGGATAAAGGCATCGAAACTCAAATCTCTGTTCGAACTGGACAGGATGAACAGCAGCCAGGGAACATCAGGTGAAACCGGCACCGGCCTTGGACTGATCGTGTGCCGCGAATTCATGCACATGAACAACGGAACGATCAGTGTACAAAGTGAACCTGGAAAAGGTAGCACCTTCACATTGACATTCCCCATCAGTTAATACCTCTTATTTCGCCGAAATCTCTAAGATTATAATGGTTCATGGAAGATACTTAACGTATTTATTACGCTAAGTTTGCATAATGATGCACTTTTATATACATTTGCCAAATGAGCAGCCGAAAAATAAACTTTAATCCACACCTTTCTGTAGATTGTGTGATCTTTGGTTTTGACGGCAAGTGCTTGCGTGTATTGCTCGTTGAGCGTATCAACCAAGAGGCTGATCCAACCATAGCAAAGAAGAATAAACTCCCCGGTGACCTGATACATTTGCGGGAAGATCTTGATGAGGCTGCAAAGAGAGTGCTCCTTGAACTCACAGGGCTTGACAACATATTTCTCAGGCAGTTTTCAGTATTCGGAGATCCTGATCGCATTGCTGAAGACGAGGACAAGCAGTGGCTCGAAAGAACTTCAGGGGTGCATATCAACCGTGTCGTGACGACAGCCTACTACTCCCTGATCAGGATCGACAAAAGCAAAACTGAAAACGAAATAAATAATAATGCATCCTGGCACAATGTTAAAAAGCTTCCGCCCCTGGCATTTGATCATCGGGCCATCGTAATGAAAGGGCTGGAGCACCTCAGGAGCCAGATCAGGTTTGAACCTATCTGCTTCGAATTGCTACCAGGAAAATTTACTGTAAGGCAGATCCAAAACCTGTATGAAGTTGTGATCGGGCACAAGCTGGATAACAGGAATTTCAGAAAGAAATTACTGAAGGCCAGCTATATCGAACCATTGAAAGAGAAACAAAAAGGCGTTGCGCACAAACCGGCACTCTATTACAGGTTCAATAAGGAAAAATACGAAGCGACAAGAACAGACATTTTATATTATAACTTTTAACACCATACAGATGTATCTAATTGGATATGATGTTGGCAGCTCATCAGTAAAGGCAAGTTTAATTAATACGGACACGGGGCAGTGCATCGCATCTGCATTCAATCCGAAGCAGGAGATGAATATCGCTGCAAAGAAGCCTGGTTGGGCAGAGCAGGATCCGGCAACCTGGTGGTCCAACATAAAATTATCTACCAATGAAGTGTTGCAGATAGCCGAAATTGATGCTGCAAACATCAATTCCATCGGTATTTCCTACCAGATGCATGGACTGGTCATCGTAGATAAAGATTACAAAGTACTCAGGCCCTCCATCATCTGGTGCGACAGCAGGGCTGTTGGGATCGGTGACATGGCCCTGGGTCAGCTTGGCAAAGATCGCTGCCTGGCACATCTGCTGAACTCACCAGGAAATTTTACGGCCTCCAAGCTGAAGTGGGTCAGCGAAAATGAACCGGAAATATTCGAAAAGGCCCACAAGATCATGTTGCCCGGCGATTATATTGCCATGAAAATGACCGGTGAACTCAATACGACTATTTCGGGACTCTCGGAAGGTATATTCTGGGATTTCAAAGAAAACAGCCTGGCTGACTTTCTGCTGGAGCATTATAACATACCATCCACACTCATCCCGGATATCGTCCCGACTTTCAGTGAACAGGGCAGGTTAAGTGCCTCCGTTGCAGAAGAACTTGGCCTGTTAAAAGGTACCCCGGTCTCCTACCGTGCCGGTGACCAGCCGAACAATGCATTCTCCCTGAATGTCCTGAATCCTGGTGAGATCGCCGCCACCGCAGGAACATCCGGAGTGGTTTATGGTGTAAGTGATGAAGTAAAATATGATCCGGAAAGCCGTGTCAACACCTTTGCACACGTGAATCACAGTCCTGAGATCAACCGCCTTGGTGTGTTGCTATGCATCAACGGTACAGGTATCCAGTATTCCTGGCTCAAGAAGAATATGTCGGCCCGCGAAGCAAATTATCCCGCCCTGAATGATATGGCAGGCAAAGTGCCTGAAGGAGCGGAAGGTTTGCTCATGCTACCCTTCGGAAACGGGGCAGAAAGAATGCTGAATAATAAAGAAACAGGCGCTTCCATCCACAGGTTGAACTTTAACATTCACCATGAAGGGCACCTTATGCGTGCTGCACAGGAAGGGATCGTTTATGCATTTCAATATGGAATGGAGATCATGAAGCAAACCGGCATCAATCCTTCGGTGATCCGGGCCGGCAATGCCAATATGTTCCTCAGTCCGATTTTCAGGGATACACTGGCCACCCTTACAGGGGCCACCATCGAGTTATATGATACAGACGGAAGTGAGGGTGCCGCCAAGGGAGCGGGTATCGGCTCCGGAAGATATGGATCATTTGAAGAGGCATTCGAAGGACTGAAACAGATTTCTGTCATAGAACCGGATCCTGGTAAAAAAGATTTTTTCATGGACCTCTATAATGAATGGCATGCGATCCTTCAGAAAGAAATTCAATAAACCTATACAACAAACATTATGGACTATTTAACTGGAAACAAAGAATACTTCAAAGGAATCGGTAAGATCAAATTCGAAGGGCGTGACTCTGATAATCCCCTGGCTTTTAAGTATTATGATGAAAATAAGATCATCAAGGGAAAAACACTTAAAGAACATCTGAGGTTTGCCGTGGCCTACTGGCACACCTTCTGCGACACAGGTGAGGATCCATTCGGACCCGGGACAATAAAATTTCCCTGGGATGAAGGCAAGGATGACATTACCCGGGCAAAATACAAGCTGGATGCAGCTTTTGAATTTTTTACCAAACTCGGAAACCCGTATTACTGTTTTCATGACATTGACATGGTAAGTGAGGGCAAATCCATTTCAGAATATGAAAAAAACCTGCAAACCATGGTGGGCTTTGCAAAGGAAAAGCAGGAGGCATCGGGAGTGAAACTATTATGGGGAACCGCCAACGTATTCAGCCATCCGCGCTATATGAATGGTGCTTCGACAAATCCCGATTTCAATGCCCTTGCATTTGCAGGTACCCAGGTCAAGAATGCACTTGATGCCACGATTGCCCTGGGAGGTGAAAATTATGTTTTCTGGGGAGGTCGCGAAGGATACATGTCATTGCTGAACACGGATATGAAACGTGAGCTTGAGCACCTGGCACAGTTTCTTCACATGGCAAAAGATTATGCACGGAAGAATGGGTTCACCGGCCCCTTCCTGATCGAGCCCAAACCGATGGAACCCACCAAGCACCAGTATGACTACGACACTGCTACTGTAATTGGATTTTTGCGGAAACATGGACTTGACAAAGATTTCAAGCTTAATATCGAAGTGAATCATGCTACGCTTGCAGGACACACATTTCAACATGAATTGCAGGTGGCTGCAGACAATGATCTGTTTTGCAGCATCGATGCCAACAGGGGTGACTATCAGAATGGTTGGGATACCGATCAATTTCCGATCAACCTGTATGAACTGATCGAAGCGATGATCGTAATCATTCAAGCGGGGGGCTTTTCTTCAGGTGGCGTCAATTTCGATGCAAAAACGCGCAGGAACTCAACGGACCTGGAAGACCTTTTCATCGCGCATATTGCCGGAATGGATGCTTTTGCAAGGGCATTTGAGATCACACATGATCTGCTTGACAATTCCAGGTTCATCGATTTAAGAAAAAAGCGGTATGCTTCTTTTGACAGTGGTGCAGGGGCTAAATTTGAACAGGGAGAACTAACACTCGGGGGTCTGCGAGACCTGGCCATGAAACTGGGTGAACCATCCATGATCAGTGGAAAACAGGAACTCTACGAATCAATTATTAACCAGTATATCCGGTAAACTTATAGCACAGCAACCCTAAAGGTCCGGCATATTTCTGCCGGACCTTTTTGTTAACACCCAATCTACTGCTTTGGGTAACATTTATTTTTTCTGCTATATTTATGAAACCTTCATCATTGAGCATTTTATTTTCAGAGGAAGCAAGCACAAAAGGG
>CAYOSB010000113.1:0-12173 GCA_964406495.1 uncultured Bacteroidaceae bacterium
TCTTTATAAACAATGCACAGATCCTTGAATCGGTCTGATCATACTCTAACTGCCTGTAATCAAGACCTTTTAACTCTTTATATATCGCTGCTCGTACAACTTGTTCAACGCTGGGAGTATCTTTTCTGCCAAATACCCCTGAGCTTTGCCCCCTGGTAATATCTTCGGCTAAAAGTGCTACAATATGTGGGTGCTTTTCAAGTATGGTGTCTATTAAGGCAAACTCTGGATTCCTTGACCAATCAGGCTTCTCGAACTTTATCTTAAAATCTTCAAAGGCTCTCATATGCTTTTTTTATTAAATTTACATACAATCATGAACCTTTAAAAGACAATATTCCTTTAATTATCAACATTTTATACTCTATTGACAGACTCTAAATAGGTCACTTTCAGTTCACTCTGCCCGATAATACCAGATGTTTCTCTCAAAGCGGCATCGGTTTCATCAGAGACAAAATACAATTCCAAAGAGATTGACTGACCGACGATGCCAAATTCGTTCTTTCCGATGTAGGTATCCTGCGGGGAGATGATCAACTGCGAGGGCTGATCATTTCTTGGGATATTCAGGCGGAGCTGAGTTTCACTATTCAGCGGCATGTATGAGGTAGCAGGTTGTTCATATTCTCCCAATTCTGCCGTGCAATTATTAAATGAGAATCCGGCTGCCTCAATATCAGATACGGAGCTGTATTCGTAGAAAAACCATTCCCTCTCCGTAACATTTTCCGTGACCGGTATTTTATAGGTGGAATCATAGAATGCATCTATTCCGTGCTTCCAGAGTGCATAGGTCCTGGATAGTTCGAATTCGTGAGTCAAATCTCCTTTGTAATAGGCAAGATATTGCGCATCACTATCTACAGTAATGAAAACCGTATCACCTGGGTCAGCAACTGGATTATCGACGTTTATGTAAACACTGGGGGGCTCGACATTTGCATCGTACTTCAATTCCTCACATGAGGTGAACATCAGGTTGACAACTAATAATCCTGTTATAATCTTAGCTAGCTTCATAACTTCCTGTTTTATTCGTATCCGTAAGTTTGTTTTAGTCCGGGATAAAATTCCACTTCACTTTCCGGGAGCGGTAAGTACAACATGTACAGATTTGATTCAACACCGAATCTGTCGGCCATGAAATAGCTTGTTGTATAATAGTTTGCCCCCGTTGCAATACCAGATTTCAATGGTTGCTCCTGCAGTGACATCTCATGCATATTGGGAATGATGATCTGTGGGAAGCGAGCCAAATCAAACCAGCGTGTATTGTTTTCATTCGACAATTCCCTTACTCTTTCATCCAGCAGAATTTTAAGTCCCCTGTCTCCTGAAATACCTGCCGGAAGAACGTCGCTGAAGAGTGGAGGAGAATCTGCTTTGATGATGCCATTAGCACTTTGTTTTCCACCAAAAAGCATTAGTTCTTTTAATGGAGCCTGGTTCTGCGCTCTTTCCCGGATGACATCTATATCGGCAATAACATCAGTTGTGAGCACCTCATTTGCCAGGAAAAAATTCGCTTCTGCACGCAGGAGGTAGATCTCTGCAAGTCTTAGCACGGGCAATGTATGGTCATAATTATCTTCCTCCCAATCATCCCCATACGGCCAATTCAGGCGAAATTTGCCACTGGAGTATCCGTGGGGTGCGTTATCTATTCTCCAGATCTCAGGATCAGTAAGCTGCCTTCCGGCTGCAGTCCATATCTGGTCAGTCCAGCTCCCGTTATTATCATTCAACACGTTCCTTGTGTGTTCAGGATAATTATCATAGGGTGCAGCACCCAGGCCAGGAGGAGCAAAGAAATCCTCTCCCATAAATCTTGCAAGTGGTTCATATACGGTCCAGTATTGGGTCTGTGGTGGATCGGGATTTCCGCGCCAGATAAGACAACTCCAGAGTCTTCGGGTGGTATCACCGGTGAGCGTCCACTCATTTGCTACCAATAGGTTATTTAACCCTTCCAGCCCCAGGTCATAGATCTTCTTTGGACTATCCCATTGTTCTTCCCAGGTTGGGAAATCCCAGAGGAAGGGTGCATAATGTGACATATTCCTGCCTCTGTTACCGGCCCACCATCCGTGGTAGTCTACTTTGGTATTCTCACCAACCCGGGAATGCAAGGCTAAGAGATGTTCATTGCTGAAGTAAGCTCCGGTAGCCGCTGCCGGATAGTATGTTTCAAGTACATAGTTACCGTAATCACCATTGATTACATTGTTACACATCTCAAGTGCTTCAGCATATAGTTCTGCTCTTAAGCCTGCCTTGTTTTCAGGCTGAGCAGGCAGCAGGTTTCTATCCCAGTATTTCTCATCCCTAAGCGTAATGGATGCCCAATAAAGGTCCAGCTTTGCCAGCATGCCAGCTGCTGCAGCCTGCGTCACTCTGCCCGAGGGAACCATTTCCTTTGTTGCACAATTCTTTTCCGCAAATTGCATATCACTGCGGGCCAGCGCGTATACAGAGTCTCTTGACGTCCTAACGAGGTCAAGGGGTATATCACCACTAACGAAACTCTTTAGAATAAGGGGTACATCTCCATAGTAACTTACCAGCTTGAAATACATCAGTCCCCGTATAAACCTCGCCTCTCCTTCAATGATCTTGGAAGCAGGCAGATCTGAATCCTTTAATAGCTGTGAGGCATTGCTGGTAGGCAATGAAGCGTCTATCTCGTCTGCGTTAATACGTGCCTTTTCGATTGCCACATTTGCCTCGGCAATGACTTTATAGTAAGCACTATAAGGCGCCTGCGGGTGGGATGTTGTAGACCATAACCAGTCAAAATAAGGGCCGTCTGTGCAAATATCTGAAGGCATGGCCTGGTTGTACAGGGTATAATTGTCCCCGTCCTTCCAATTGTTACCTTCACCTGCACCTCTCATCTCAGCGTATGCAGTGGCAAGTCCAATGATGGATTGATCATAAGTCTTATAGAACGTTGCATCCGAAACCAACGCTGTTGGCTCCTCTTCAAGGAATTTCTCACAAGATGAAAAAGCAAGCGCTAACAACGGTATAAATATTATTTTTTTCATGATTCAGTCTGTATTACAAGGTTAATCTCAGGGTAAACATATGCGTTCTCGAATATGGATATGCAGAGCGGTCCGTTCCATAATAACGGAAGTTCCCTCCTGAATTTACATCCGGATCAAACCATGAATACCTGGACAGGGTCGCTACATTAGAAAGCGAATAAGACAGGCTGGCCCCTGCGAGATTGATAGACCTTAACCATTTCTGCGGTAATCTGAAACTCAAATCGAGATTTGAGAATTTCAGATAGGAACCATCTTCTATCACGAAGGAGGTGAACTCATCCGAAAAAGTTGAATTAGGACCCACATATGTCCCATCCTGGTTGTTTGGCATCCACATTTCCTCTCCGAGGTTTTGAAGCAATGCACGGCTCAGGTTTCCTGTAAGTCCCAATTCCCCCAGGTTTTGGTTATATATGTCTGCACCATAAGAGGATCTGAAAAGCATAAACAGATCAAAGGGACCGTAGGTAAACTTTGTTGTTATACCTCCATTAATAAGTGCCTGTGGATTGAAAATAATGGTCTGGTCATCCGTATCAATGATCCCGTCACCAGTAATGTCTGCATAAACCGGAGAGCCCCAGCTTGAACCGGATCCACCGGTGTTCTGCCGCATGGCATTGTTGTTAAAATCCTGGGTATTAACAACACCAGCTACAACGTACCCGTATTTCTCGCCAAGTGGATGTCCCACCTGAATAAGTGTATTCACACTTTGAAAATCCCTGACTTTTTCGTCTTGAAGCTCAGTAACTGTAGTCAGGTTGCTATATAAATTAAATCCGAGTTTCCATTGAAAATCTGCTCGCCGGATTAGGACTCCGTCAGCCTGGAATTCCCATCCCCGGTTATTTAATGAACCTTTATTCTGAGTTTGCCTGTCTACACCTGCAATAGCTGGCAGGTCAACATCAAGCAACATATCATATGTATTGCGGTTATACCAGTCAAAAGATGCATAGAAACGGTTTTTAAAAATTCCAATATCCAGACCAATGTTGGTTTCAGCGGTGGTTTCCCAACCAATGCCAAAGTTCGGGATCTGGCTTGGATGGTAGGGAACTATGATCTGGTCCCTGTTCTGACCAAATACTGCATAAAAAAAGTTCGTGCCGTACATGGCCAGTGAGAGATAGCTGTCTATGTTGTCGTTTCCTGCCATACCCCAGCTGCCTCTTAATTTTAAGTTTGAAAGCCAGTCAAGATTCTGCATAAAACCCTCCTGGGAAACTCTCCACCCTAAACCAAAAGAAGGGAATATTCCCCATTGATTTTCCGGACCGAATTTTGATGATCCATCCCCCCTGACTGTTGCACTAAACAAGTAGCGATCAAGATAATTGTACTGCAGCCTGCTAATCACAGATGCAAGGTTCCTCCTATTAAGGGAATATTCCGGTTTGGGAGACTTCAAGGTGTATTCAACATCATTGATCCCATAGGGACCAAGTATCTGGTCGAAGTTTACATAAGTCTGACCGTAGTTGTCATTCCCGGCTTCCTGGGCTTCAACGCCAACTGTCGCGTTTATCACATGATCGCCCAGCTCAAGCTTATATAAAAACTGACCCAGCAGCCTGTAGGAATAATTGATATTCCTGTACACATCCATGGACCCTCCTGAATTCCATGCGTCCCTGAGCAGTGTCGAAGTAAAATAATCTCCTTTGTTATGACCAAAGGATCCTCCTGCTGATGCAATAAAGCTCAATCCTTTAAGAATCTCGTATTCAAGTTCCAGGTTACCCAGCAGGTTAAATTTACCTTCCGTCCTGTCTCTTTGTGTAAGCTCCAGGTAAGGATTATCGGAGATGGTACCACTCCCGCTATGTTCCCATTGCCTGATTGCGGCAAAATCCATGTATTTATCAATCATTGGCGAGAACTGTCCGGCTTTTACATATACACCGTCGTTGTTGAAATTCTGCTCCCCTACTTTTTGACGGTAGGCCAGTGAAATGTTATTCCGAACCGTAAGTTTATCCGAGATTATAAAATCTGTATTGGAACGCAATGTTGCTCTCTTATATCCTGTCGTAAGCACAATACCGTCATTTGCCTGCCATCCGATGGAGGTCCCATTTCTTACTTTATCGTTTCCTGAAGTCATCGTAACATTATACTCCTGGAGCCTGCCAGGTCGAAAAATTAAACCCTGCCAGTCTGTCACTTTATCAGGATCCTCGTACCATTTCTCACTCCAGGCCCTGTAATAACTATAATTTGGATCCGGATCATCATCGATATTATAATCAGTCGATGTTTGCATAAACATCTTGGCCAGCTTTGTATTCATGAAGCTTTCGGGATCCTGGAAATCCAACTCCCTGGGCAATGATTGAATCCCGTACAATGCTTTAACATCAAGCGTGGTTTTTCCAACAGTCCCACGCTTGGTTGTAATAAGTACAACACCATTTGCACCTCTGGTTCCGTAGATAGCTGTGGAAGAAGCATCCTTTAGAACTGAGATGGATTCTATATCTCCGGGATCAATATTACTTAATTCCCCTCCTGGCAATCCGTCAACGATAATCAAGGGACCACCGGATGCGTTGATAGAACTTATCCCCCGGATCTCCATATCGAAATCAGCTCCGGGAGCCCCATCACTGCTAATAATCCGAAGTCCTGCAACCTTTCCTTGTAAGGCCTGTTCAACTGTCAGAGGTTTTTGTGATTCAAAGGTCTCAACATCAACGGTTGCGACCGAACCTGTAATATCGACCTTGCGGCTGTAGCCGTATCCAACAACAATGGCTTCGTCAATCTCTGTATAGCTTGCTTCGAGACTGACATTGATCTCGGTCTGGTCACCGATATCCACTTCTTTCTTGTTGTATCCAATAAAGCTAAACTCAAGAATCTGACCCTGCTCTACTTCAATACTATAGTCTCCGCTATTTTTGGTTACGACCCCGGTGGTAGATCCTTTAATGGTTATATTGGCCCCGGGCAGGCCTACTCCTTCGGTATCAGTTACCTTACCTGTGACAGTGCGGGTCTGTGCCTGAAGGCTGATGAATGCCACACATAAAATGGCAAGGCTTAGTGACAAACGCTTTACCGCTCTTTTAGTTAGTAGTTTTTGCATTGGGCTAATTTTGTTAGTTTGATTAGGCTTTTTCTTTTCGCCTGTATTATTCGATTGTTATAATGCTAATTTTTCCCATGTGAAAGTGAAAAACTTGTTATGCTAAACTATTACATAATTTTTAAACGGACACTTTCCTAATAGCCTAAATATCAATAGTTGATAGCATATGTTGCGCTTTTTATATATTTCAGGAATTATAGAACAATTGTCAATTCGGATTTTTCTATGGCATCAACCAGAATGTTGCTTGAGTAAAAAACAAAAAGATGCACAAGTGTTGCTCTCAATGTAAAAGTCCCTCAGAGTAGGATCAGTCAAGAATAGCATATATACGCGCTATCCATAAATAACCTTATGTGTTTCAATGTAAGCTGGATCAATATGAACGCCCAGTCCCGGACCGGTAGGTACGCTAACATTACCATCAATACTGGAGAATGGTTCACTCTTGCTCTGGACTGGTATGATAGTACCATTGGCATCCTTGGTTTCAAACATTTTAAATTCATGATATTTTCCTGCATTTGGACATGCGGATACCATGTGGAGCATGTACAGGAATCCCAATCCCCCGCCCGACATATGTGGTGAGAGGACCTTTCCTGTAACTTCGGCCATCCTGGCTACTCTCATCGAACGTATCATTCCACCGAAATAGAAGGTATCAGGCATAAGCACATCAAAAGCATCATGGGCAATAAGCCATCTGAAAGCATGCATGCCGAACTCAACTTCTCCTCCAGCCATTGGGATGCTCAGTGCATTGCCCACACGAGCCTGTTCTTCATACCAGTCCCAGGGTACAGGTTCTTCATAGAAATAGAAGTTCATCTCTTCCAGGAACCTTCCCAGTCGTATGGCTTCTTCCACTGAATAGGTGCCGTTTCCATCAATCATCATTACCATTTCATCTCCGAATTTCTCACGAGCCATTCTGCATAACTTCTCAGTTCGCCCGGGAACAATCTCGTTATTAACTCCCAGGTTGTCGCCCGATCCGGCACGAAGTTTAATTGCCCTTGCACTGGTTTCTTCTACATCCTTTGCAAGCATTTCCAGGGATTCCTCCGGTTCCAGGTTTCTCATCTCCCATATTTGGGTCCCCAGATAAATACTGATCTCCGAATGGTGAATCTCCCCGAACAGCTTTCCCACCGGAACACCGGCGATATTCCCAAGCATGTCCAGGATTGCAAATTCTATGCCTGCGATCTGAATGCAAAGAGGAATGCCCTGTTTCTTTATATTCCTTTCCACTGCGTTGAATACCATTGTATCCAGGTCACGGGCATCCTTATCGATGAAGTGACGGTGGAGGGATCTTTCAAACATGGGATACCCATGATTTGCAAGGAAGGGATGTCCTATGGAGACACCCGTGGCTCCATCTTTCGACCTGACTCGATAAATAAAGTTTTCCCGGTCCCGAAGCAACTCCAGTTTGCTAATGATTACCGGGGAAGTGAATAATTCTCTTTTCAATACTGGTTGATCCCGGGCCAGGTCAAGATTGGTGTAATCAGGATAATCAGTACTTTTTTCATTCTCTGAAGAGCATGATGTAAGTGGCATAAGAGCTGATGCTCCTCCTGCAAGAACTGCAGATGAGAGAAAATGTCGTCGTGATGTTTTCACAGCTTATGGGGTTACATTTGTTTTTAATCAGAACAATTTAGTTGTCGTAAAGAAGAATCCTATTTAAGGTTGCTTTATTAACTAGTATTGTGTTGATCAATAGCCTTTTACTTTTTATTCTTCGTCAAGCATAGAGTAAGGCTGGCTCTCTTTAGAGATACCCCTGTTTTTATTGGGGGTGTTGCTCATTATAAAATCAATCGTTCCTCCATTTTGGAAGGTTGAATGAGTCACATAATTTTTGTCGTACCCTTTGCCATTTAACGTAACATCATCAATATAAATGTGCTCTTTTGAATTGTTGACAGCATTAATTACAAACTGCTTTCCGTCCTCCATGGTGAGGGTGATTTTGTTGAATAGAGGCGACCCTATAACGTACTCGTCGGTTCCGGGAGTAACCGGATAGAATCCCATCGACGAAAATACGTACCATGCCGAGGTTTGGCCGTTGTCTTCGTCTCCGCAATAACCATCGGGGCCTGAGTGGTACATCCTGTCCAGCACCTCACGTACATGGTATTGCCCTTTCCAGGGCTGATCGGTGTAGCCATAGAGATAAATCATATGCTGAATGGGCTGATTTCCATGCGCATAATTGCCCATACCGGAAATTTGCATTTCCCGGATTTCGTGAATTATTTTCCCATAGTAGGATTCATCGAAAATCGGAGGGACAACAAAAACAGAATCAAGCATAGCAACGAATCCATCGTTGCCTCCCATGAGTTGCTTCAGTGCCTCTACATCCTGGAAAACGCTCCATGTATAGTGCCAGCTGTTTCCTTCCGTAAACGCATCTCCCCATTTATAAGGACTGAATGGACTCTGGAAAGTTCCGTCCAGGTTTTTCCCGCGCATCAGTTTGGATTCGGTATCGAAAACATTGTGGAAATTGCGTGCCCGTTTTTTAAACAGATCAATCTCCTCTTCCGGGCGCTCAAGCGCCAGGGCCAGTTTCCAAATGCAGAAATCTGCGTAGGCATATTCTAAAGTACGGGCAACGTTTTCATTAATACCGACATCATAAGGAATATAGCCCAGCTCGTTGTAATATTCAGCCCCAAGACGGCCAACCGAGCTAACACCTTTCATGGAACCTTCTGAGCTGTGTAAAATCGCTTCATACAAAGTCTCAATGTCATAACCGCGGATTCCCTTCAAATACGAATCTGCAATCAATGAACTCGAATTAGACCCAATCATACAATCACGGTGGCCCGGGCTTGCCCATTCGGGTAACCACCCGCTCTCTTTGTAGGTATTGACCAGCCCTTCCATAATTTGGGCGTTCAATCCGGGATACATTAAGGTAAAGAATGGGAAAACAGCACGGAAAGTGTCCCAAAACCCGTTATCGGTGAACATATATCCGGGAAGAACCTCACCGTTGTATGGACTGTAGTGAATGATATTGTTGTCTTTATCGAACTCGTAAAACTTACGTGGAAATAGCAATATCCGGTAAAGGCATGAATAGAAAGTGCTGAGCTGGTCGTCCGTTCCGCCTTCAACCAAAATACGCGAAAGTTCTTTCTCCCAGACCTGCTCGCCTTCGGCTTTAATTTGCTCCAGGGTCTTGTTGCCAATTTCCCGATCCAGGTTCAATTCGGCCTGCTCGTGACTAATAAACGACGATGAAACTTTAACGTTTACTTCCTCTCCTTTCATGGTTTTGAAACCTACAATTGCCCCAACATGGGATCCCTGGGCCGCAAGTGCATTGTTCAGATCTTCATCTTCCCAAACTTTTGTTATTTCGAAATCTTTATCAAACTCGGCAACGAAATAGTTTTTGAAATTCGCAGGAACTCCACCATTGTTGTTCCGGCAATACCCGATAATCTTGCGCTCTTCCGGGAAGATTTTTACCATCGATCCACCGTCAAATCCGTCCAGTATTATGTATGAATTATCGTTATCCGGGAAAGTGAAACGAAATGAAACTGAACGATCAGTTGGGGAAAATTCAGCCGTTACATCATGGTCAGCTAAATATACCTTATAATAGTGTGGGTTTACCACTTCCGCTTTATGCGAAAACCAGGAAGCCCGGTCGTCCTCGTTATATTTCTGGTCACCTGTAACAGCCATGAGAGAAAATGCTGCGTAGTCGTTAATCCAGGGGCTGGGCTGGTGTGTTTGCTTGAATCCGCGAATCTTTACATCGTCGTACATATATCCCCAACCATTCCCCATTTTACCTGTTTGGGGCGTCCAGAAGTTCATTCCCCAGGGGCGTGCAATGGCAGGGTAGGTGTTTCCATTCGAAAGACTGTATTCAGAATCGGTTCCCATGAGAGGGTTCACCAAATCGATAAGCTTTTTGTTTGAAGGGGCAGGGGTGGAGGTGCTTTGTTGCTGGCTGCAACTCGCCATTATAAGCATCAATGTGGCTATAATTGTGTATTTCATTGTTTATTATTTAAGATTAAATATCATCCGGAATTATAGAATACGGATATTCTTTAGGGTCGAGATTTAAAAGATTCACTAGTAGGTATTGCTCAAAAATTGTTTTGTTTGCTCAGGTCGATAGTGCATTCTAATCCTCCAAATAAGCTCTTCGACATTCACAACAGAGCACTCTTCATTTAATTTTGAGACACATAGGCTGGCTGCTCCTGGTCCTTTTATTTCACCTCCTGAATTTCCCGATTCAGTAAAACCACTCCAGGCATGAATAGCAACCAGATTAAATGGATCGGAATCAGAATTGTTATTTACCTTCTCCGCAATATAATTTGGAGTACCCTGTAGTTCCCGGTTTTCAGGTCCAAAATCCCAAATGGAATATTTTACTGTCACTACAGGAATATCATATCCCTTAGAATTAGTAAACCACATGATTTCTCCCCTTCCTCCTGCATAAGGTGCAAACTGAACTGAGATAATGCCAATCAATTCATCATTTGCTTCGATATAAGCCCTGAATGCTTCTTTGGCTTCAGTTGAGGTTGTTTCTATTACCATTAAAGCCAGTACTTTGGCGTTGTATTGTTTCATATGACCTGCCATGGACCTGGCGATTCCGGCAAGACATTGTTTTCGGTCTTTCCAATCTCCATATATGTCGGCATAGTTATATCCTCCTCCGAAAGTTTGAACAAATGATGTATTTGCAGTCTGATTCCTAAAATAATACTGACAAACATCTGGTGCTATCATCGACAAATTATCAACTGGAAATCCAAAGGCCATCCTTACATTGTCAGCTTCAGGATGGGAATAATACTCATCGCCAAAAAAACTGTTCAACATCCATTGGATATTATCACCATCAGATAAGTAGAAGGATATAAACTTATCGGAGTTATCTTCAAAGTCTATTAGATGAGGATCTGCAGAGCTTACCGGATCAGGTTGTCTTTCAGTGTAGATTAGTGATGTTAAGCTGGTATTGTATGACCAATCAGAGGGCACCATTATATTGCCGCTATGGGAAATAGGTTCTACAAATTTGTCTTCACCACCTACACGAGACTCCCATCCATACACCGGGGAGTTTGGTTCCAGCCAATCAAGTATCTCTTTGAATAATTCTATATTCTGACCTTCATCAGGATTCCTGTATTGCTTGTTTAAATTGAGCACAAATAAGTTGTTCTTGATCGCAAATTCTCGCAGCTGCCCTGTTTTTACAGGCATAATAACAAGCGCCTGATTATTGCATTTATCCCTGAACTCATTCCATGCATCCAGTGTGGTCTTCTGAGTAGCGTCATATGTCATTGTATAGCCAGAACTATCAAAAAGGTCTTTATCCCTGACGTCAACGATAATCGAGTTGTACACATGCGAAGCTACTGACGCAACAATGTTGCTTTCAGGATTATTCTCAACATCAGTTAATACATATCCGTCAAATAAATCCCTAAAGGTGGTATTGATACCTTCTTTTATTTCAAAACTTTCAGTGGCCAGGTCAAAAGCATTCTTCAAACCAAGGTTTTCCGAATCCAACTCTTTCAGCCCTTGTTTTGAGGCCGCATAGGTTCTTACTTCATCATGATCGTGCAACCATACTCCGACATCACTTTTGCCTTTATCTACCGATCTGTTAGCCAGACCTGCAATTGACTGTGCAAGCAAATTATACTGAAGTCCTTTATTTTTATCAGTTTCTCCCAAGTCGTTATTATTACCCACTCCAGCTACTCCTGAACAGCTCCAGTAAAAAGCAGGTACAGTTTTCATTTCAGGATGCCAGTTCTGCCTTTCGTATGAATATGAATCAATTGTTTCATTGGGAGTAAAGAGCGTGCACTCCTTGCAGCCCATCATAACAATTATGATCAGTATGGTTATTCTCATCATAAATATTTAGTAATTAACTAAAGTTTCCTAGTTTCTAATTTATTGTATATCAATATGTTAATATTTTG
>CAYOSB010000114.1:0-12142 GCA_964406495.1 uncultured Bacteroidaceae bacterium
CAGGACGCCGGGTCACCCTGACCAGGCTGCACTTTTCAGAAGACCATCCGGACTTCCCCGGTAAGAAACCATTGCTTTTCACAGGATTCGCGGATGACGGGATCAAAGCCCGGGACGGGGAAGGCAGGCCCAATACAGTAACCGGTCTGTATGCAGCTCTCTCCTTTGACGAAGGAAAAACATGGCCGGAAGCATACAGGAGGGTGATCAGCAACCTGGAGGTCAGCGAAGAACTGGAATTCGAAGCCGCACCCTGGCAACGTACCCATACCCTGACCAAAACCGCGGGACAGGAAGATGGGTATATGACTGTGACACAGTCACCCGACGGGATGATCTACCTGACCGATGGCAAGATTGTTTATAATTTCAACCTGGCCTGGCTGATGGAAGGTTATAAAACAGCCCTGAATGAGTCTTCTCCCCTGCATCACAATATACGCATGTATCCCAATCCCGGTAAGGAGCATTTTTGCCTGGAAGTCATCGATGAATACACCGGACCGGTTGAAGTGCGGATTTGCTCAAGCGAAGGGAAAACCCTCTATTGTAAGGAGATGTTCAAAGATAATTACATGCTTACTGAAAACCTGTCGCTGAATCTTGTACCTGGAATGTACCTTATCGCTCTCTCCTCCAAAGCCTCAAGGTATACTTCCTGGTTCATGTCGGAATAGGTGAAACAAGCAGGTATGCAGCCTTCATGCACAGTAGTTAATTTCTGATAAGTACTCTTAAACCCAATAACTCGAAATATGTCTGAAAAAATCATCATCACGCTATTGTGCATTCTTCTAACGAATCTCTCTCCTGATCTTCAGGGGCAAAACTGGCCAGGATGGCGCGGTCCGAACGGCGATGGAAGCAGTATTGAAAAGAATCTGCCTGTCGAATGGGACTCTGTAAAAAATGTATTGTGGAAGCGTAAAGTTCCGGGAACCGGTCATTCTTCTCCAATCATCTGGGAAGATAAACTGTTCATTACTTCAGCAATCCCCGGAACAAATGAAAAAAAGCTGCTGTGTTATGATGCCCTTAATGGAAATTTATTGTGGCAAAGAACTGTGGTAAAGGCAGCACTGGAAAAAAAACATGCCGATAATAGTTTTGCATCGGGAACTCCTGCCACCGATGGTAAGCTGGTGTATGTCTCATTTCTGGATGTGGAGGATATTGTTGTAGCAGCCTATGATTTTAGCGGAACGAAGATATGGGAGCAACGGCCGGGAAAATTTCAAAGTCCGCATGGTTATAGCTGTTCTCCTGTAATTTACAAGGATAAACTGATTATCAATGGCATCAGTAAAGGGGATAATTTCTTTGCCGCACTGGATAAAACAGATGGACAGATAATCTGGAAAAAAGTGCAGGAAAACCTTTCACACAGCTTTAGTACTCCATTTATTCGTACCATGTCAGGGAAAACACAGTTGATCCTTTTGGGTAATAAGGAGATTGGTTCCTATAATCCTGACGACGGATCACGGTACTGGCATGTAAGCGGCCCTTCGGAAGATTTTTGTTCCACACCGGTCTACAATGAAAAACATGACCTGCTGATTGTAAGCACTGCATGGCCGCGGCGCATATTATCCGCCATACACATAGACGGGTCCGGAGATGTGACCGAAACGCATGTGGCATGGCAAACCATGCAGGGCGCCATGTATGTCCCTTCCCCCGTATGCACGGATGACTACCTCTATACAACAATGACCAGTGGAGTTGTATATTGTACGGATATTGCCACCGGCGACTCCCTGTGGACAAAAAACATGGGCAAGCAGTATGCTTCGCCTGTACTGGCAGACGGATTGGTGTATATGCCAAATGATGAAGGTGTAATGACCGTATTGAAGCCCGGGCCATCATTTGAAATGGTTGCACGGAACGACATCGGGGAAGGAATGATTGCCTCGGCAGCCATAAGTAATGGGAAGATATTTCTCCGGGGGGAAGAACACCTCTTTTGTATCGGTAAAAAAGAATAAATCCATTCCATTCAAAAGAACACGCTGATAAAACAAACCTGATTATCAATATTGAGCCCTGTAGCACATAGATAATCTGATGCTTGTATGCATAAATAACGCCTTCAAAACAATCCGACAGCAGACATGAGAAAATATGTATCGATAACACTGACAGCGCTCTTTATGCTGGCTATTCCTGTGAATACAAAACTGTTTGCCCGGCAATATACTGATCAACCCAACATCATTTTCATCATGGCCGATGACCTGGGCTACGGGGACCTCGGATGCTACGGCCAGCAACTGATCCGGACACCAAACATTGATCAGCTGGCAGCCGGAGGAATGCGTTTAACACAGGCCTATGCAGGCGGACCGGTCTGCACACCCTCGCGTAGCGTTTTAATGACGGGTTTGCACAACGGCCACACCCCTGCCCGGGACAATATCCCGCATTATTCAACCTATCTTGAAGCGGAGGATCTGATCATTGCCGAAGTGCTGAAGCAGTCAGGATATGCCACAGGCGGAGTCGGCAAATGGTCGCTCGGTGACGCCGGCACGGAAGGCAGTGCCACCAGCCAGGGATTCGACACCTGGCTGGGATACCTCAACCAGGACCATGCACACTATTATTATACGGAATACCTCGACTGGGATGAAGGCAGGCTGGAACTGGCAGGCAATACAGTGACCAGAGACCGGTACAGTCATGACATCCTCACCAATGGTGCGCTGAATTTCATCCGTCAACATGCTGCGGACCCGTTTTTTCTGTATGTCGCCTACACCCTGCCCCACTTCGCATCCACGGAAGAGGATGAACATGGTTTTACCGTGCCTTCCACCGAGCCCTATACTGAAAAAGACTGGCCGGAGGGAGCAAAAAAATATGCAGCGATGCTGCACAGGCTCGACAGGGATGTGGGGCGGATCGTTCAACTTGTCGGGGAACTTGGGTTGGCTGAAGAAACGCTGATCATATTCACCAGTGACAACGGTGGGCACAGCATGGTCTGGAAAGAGATCAATACCAACGGTACGCTCCGGGGTTACAAAAGGGACCTCACGGAAGGAGGCATTCGTATACCTTTCATCGCCACCTGGCCGGAAAAAATTCCCCCGGGGACTACGAGTCACAGGATCATCGCTTTCCAGGATATGATGCCAACCTTCGCATCGCTTGCAGGAGCAGGCGCACCGGTAAATACTGATGGAATTTCAATCGTTCCCACGCTGCTGGGGGAAGCGCAGGAAATGAGCCATCCCTACCTGTACTGGGATTACGGTCACTGCAGGAAACGATACGACCAGGCCGTCCGGATGGGAAAATGGAAAGGAATCCGGCTGGGAACAAACAGCAAAATAGCACTCTATAATCTCGAAGAAGACATTGGTGAAAAAGTGAATCTTGCCAGCAGGCACCCCGGAATTGTTGCCGAGATCGAAAAGATCATGACTGCTGCCTTTACTCCTGACGTAAGGTATACCATCGGAAATATCTACCAGGGCGGTCCCATCTGGAAAAAGGAAATTCTTCCGTAGCACTTCATCCAATCACGCGGAGAGTCATTGAACCAGCTCCTGGTAAAATTGGTCCTGTAAAAATCTAAATAATTCTTTTGGCCCGTGGTTGTAAGTCTGTCAGGGCAGCAATCCGGATGGGTTCACCCAACTCGATACTTTTACGGGCAGCAACACCGATCAAGACAGACATGGCACCATCCCGCATTCCTGCTGCCCTTTTGTATGGATCCGGCATATCGGGGTTGCTGAATATCTTTTCCTGGAGCCGTTTATCACCGCCACCATGTCCGCCACGTTCAAAAGCCACATCAATTTTCTCATACTCCTTCCAAAGATTATGAAGAATGATCGTCTTATGATCCTTCTCATCATCACCCGATTGATCCATCTCCTGTGCGTGCAACTCCGCCTGGTCCACACTCAGATCATCAACATATGGAATATCCAGCCAGGCTTCAATACGGCCCTCGGTACCATTGAAACCTACCCTCCAGCCTTCAATGGGCGAATAGGTGGTCAATGAATAGTTCAGGGTGACATTGTTTGCATATTTCACCTGTGTCGACATTTTGTCATAAATATTGATCTCCTTCCTGAAGAGGCAATTGTCGCGGATGTAATTATCGTATTGCTCATTTTCCACATAAAGCTTCATGTAGTGATCGTTTTTGGTAATATCCCAATAAAAATCACATTCTTGCTGATACGGACAGGTCCTGCATTTATCACCACTGAAAGGTCCATTGCTACCATAGAATTCCAGGTCACCATATGCATATACCTCCTCCGGATCAGAATCGATCCACCAGTTCAGCAGGTCAAAATGATGGGTCGCCTTGTGCACCAGTAATGTTCCGCTGGATTGCCTGAGGCCATGCCATCTCCTGAAATAGGAAGCACCGTGATAGGTATTGAGGTACCAGTGAAAGTCCACTGAAACCAATTTCCCTATGGAATTTTCAGCCAGCAGTTCTTTGATCTTTGTATTGTAGGGGCTCCACCTGTAATTAAATCCAATGATCAGATTTCTGCCCGATCTGCGTTCAGCATCGATGATCTCCTGGCATTTTTGCTCATCGGTGGTCATGGGTTTTTCCGACAACACATCAATCCCGGCATCCAGTCCCTTGATGATAAACTCGTGATGCGTGGAGTCCTTCGTTGTTACAATCACGAGATCTGGTTGTGTGTTGGTGATCATCTCATCAAAATCGGTAAAAAGTGGACAATCCACGCCGATATATTTCGCTGCATAATTCAGCCTTCCGGGATTAATATCGCTCAAGCCGACAAACTCGAGTATATCGGAATATTGCTCCACCAATCTCCTGCCCCAAAATCCTACTCCACGCACACCTGTTCCGACCATGACAACTTTTAATTTGCTTTTCTTCCCAAAATCAAAAGCCGATAAGTTTACTACACTGCCTGCAGCCAAAAGGCCAATAGATGCTAAAAATTTTCTCCTGCTGGTTTCCATGATATTTTTGTTGGTTGGTTACAAATTGAAATAAGAAATTTTATCAATAAATGAAGGTAAAAATACGTTAAAAAAAACAAACTGAATTATTTATTTGGACGATTGTTTTATGGTTTATTGTTAATTCGATACTATACCTGAAGACCTGATTACCCTTTCCGGGAGTTGTGGTGCAGGAAAATTCCGTAGTACCTGCTGATACAATTTCGTAGCTCAGGATAATATATTTTTGTGCTCCAGGATAATATAGTGTAAAGAGCAAGCATTATCCTTTTATCAAGTTCTCCTGATATGGCCTATCTTGCAGATAAAACACAGCATACTTAATTAATCTCCTGTTATGACTTTCGCTTCCAAAAACGCATCGATTCAACTCATGCTGGCACTCTGCCTGGTTTTCTTCAATTTCTCCTGTGTTAACAGGAAGAACCAACCAGTACAACCACCCAATATTCTTTTCATCTTCATTGATGATATGGGGTATGGTGACCTGGGGTGTTATGGGAACACTGAAGTGCACACTCCCCATATCGACCAGCTTGCCGCCGAGGGAATCCGGCTGAACCAGTTTTACGTGAATGCTCCCATCTGCTCTCCATCCCGGGTTGCAGTGACAACAGGACAGTATCCCTCAAGGTGGGGCATCACCACCTTTATCAGCGGGCGCAGTCACAATAAAGCGCGAGGCATCAGGGATTACCTGCATCTTTCCGCACCTTCAGTGGCCCGCGAACTGCAACAAAATGGCTATTATACAGCCCATATCGGGAAATGGCATATGGGCGGAGGCCGCGATGTTAATGATGTCCCCCTGGTTACTGAATACGGCTTCGACGAATCGGTCACCCAATTTGAAGGACTGGGCGAACGTTACCTTGCTACTTATGAGACGCTTCATTTGAAAGACAGCACGCGCAGCCTGGAGAAAAGATCTGCGGAACTGGGATTCGGACCTATTCACTGGGCCAAACGCGAAAATTTTACAAAGATCTTCGTTGACCGCACTATTGATGCGATTGAAAAAGCACGCAAGGAAGATAAACCTTTCTATATCAATCTCTGGCCGGATGACATTCACACTCCCCTGGAACCGCCGGCGGAGCTGCGAGGTGATCTCTCCACCAAAGCACGCTTCCTGGGTGTAATGGAGGAAATGGACCGGCAGTTCGGACGATTGTTCAATTATATCAGGGAGTATCCTTCGCTGCATGAAAATACACTGGTCATTTTTACCAGCGACAATGGTCCGGATGCTGAAGTAAATGCTGCGGGTCACCTCAGGGGAGTGAAAACCAATCTCTACGAAGGCGGATTCAGGGAACCCTTTATTGCATGGTGGCCTTCCGTGATTCCGCAGGAGAAAAACGGATCCGTCAACGAAAGATCCGTAGTAGCTGGATTCGACCTGCCGCTTATATTTCTGACTGCAGCGGGAACAGAGATTAATGACAGTATTGCTTACGACGGAGAGAACATGTTTGATGCCATCGCCGGTATTTCAGAACCCATACGGGAAAAGCCACTCTTTTGGATGCGACCGCCCGATCGTCCAGGTTATAACGGTGACAACGACCCTGACCTGGCGGTGAGAAAAGGACCGTATAAGCTTCTGATGGATACTGATGGCAGCAATCTGCAACTCTACAACATCCTGTCTGATGAGATCGAATCTAATGAACTGTCAGACCAATTGCCGGAAATCGCCAGTGAACTCGAATCAGCACTGATGGATTGGTATCACCATTATCCCCACACGGTCGACACCGCGAAGATCACTTACTGACCTCTTTTCCAGGTGGCTCACTGGAGCACTTTGATAGAAAAGGAAGAGGAGTTTTCACTTTGCAACCCGGTCCACAGTACCAGGTCTGTTCCCGAAATTGTTTTCCTGTATCCGTAGCGATACCCGTCGGACGGTAAAAGCGCTCCGTCAACGGAAACCTGAATATCGCCCCCTTTCCAGTCCTCAACGACAAAACAGGGATTCACAAGCGGAGATTTGCTATTGGCCTCAATGCTGAATGTCAATTCGTCTGCACCCAGTTCATCCTGCTGAATAATATAGGCCCGTTCCTGTTTCGAAAACCCTTTGTCAGTATACCCTTGCACGGCCAGGGTCAAGCCCGGGGGCCGGTTCCAGGAGCGTGCAAGTGGAACAAGCGAATCGGCAGGCTGACTGGTCATACCAATCAGTGTCATCACCTCAAATGACCCGTCACTTCTTTTGTGAATCACCTCAGAACCTTCGATGGACTGTGCGAGTGATGAGTGCGAAGGCCGGTCAGGTCCGAAAGCCTTTCTGCCATCATTTGGCACCTGGGCCACGGGCCAGTGATTCCACCATGGGAAATGGGCATATTCGGGACGGATCGTAGCCCGGTTGAAAGGCCTGATCCCGGGATTTGGCTCAAAAATAATATAGGGTTTGTATTCAGACCGAAGGTTGACCATTTGAATGTTGGCATTTGCTGGCTGCGGGAAAGAAGCCGGACCTCCATTTTGCCAGGAATAAGTACGACTTTCACCAACCATGTTGAGCAATGTCATCGCCTCAAGTGAGATGTTATCTTCAGGTGAAGTGCCGGGCTGATTGATCACGATTGTCTCCTGCCACTCATGACTGAGATATTCGGTCCATAATACCTGTTGCCTTACAGTTACTCCATCCGGGTAAATATAATAATACTCGTCTGCCCATTCTCCACGTGGATTTTCGTTATTTATACCAAAAATATCATAGAGGATATCTGAGATGGCATACCGCCAGTGAATCACAATACGCGCTGCATTTTTTTCAATGATCCTGACATGGGAATACCTGGTTTGCTTATCCGACATATGTTCGGAGCAGCCCATGGGAGATTTTCCGGCGTTTGACCGTTCAAGGCTCTGATCCGCCATCCAAAGCCCGTTCTCTGTGACCCACACACCGCCATAACCCGTTCCCCTCCAGAAGATGAAGCGCACCGGTAACCGGTCGAAATGAACCAGGACATCAGGAAATCCGCCCACGTTCCATTGCGCCTCCCACTCATCTGTATAATTAAGCCGGGTATATATCGCATTAAAATCATCCGGCAACTCCGTGGGACCAGAAGGCAACGTATTCCATTGCAACGGCTTTACATTATCCGGCAACTCCTGTTTGAAATGTTTTGCGAGCGAACCTGCCGGCAGTGTCTGATCATATATCCTCAGTTCATCAAGCAAACCATGCAATACCATCCGGGATCCAATGTCTGCGCTCGCCTGGCGTTCGGAACCTTCCGGGCCGAGCTTGTTGATGTTCATTCCTATAAGCATATCTGTGGACGGATCATTCGAAAATGCTCCTGCTGCTTCCCTGTGTGCAACCTCTTCACCATTCAGAAAGATCTTCATTCCTGCACCGGGTCGGTAAGTAGCAGCAAGATGATTCCACTTCAGCAATTCTATTTTACGCTCTGAGATGCATTCATGCATGGTTCCATCAAGTGTCAATCTGAAACCGGGCTGCCCATGTGCGTTGATGCCAAAGAAGATACGGTCCTCAAATTGCAATCGGGACCAATCCTGCGTGCGCACATGAGGTAACGCCGGACCGGATGATGCGGGTATGGCCTGACCGGAAGATTGCTTCAAACCAGCAACGTTTGCTGCGGGAATATTTTCAACATCTGACAGTCGTGGCGCCATCCCCTGGCTTACAATGGCACTCCAGTTCCATGGCAATGATTGCAGGGCAATCCAGCATTCAATCGTGATTTCATCTTCCAGCACAGGAAGATCAGATGCTTTCCAGATCAGTCGTGTCGTGTATCCATCCAGTTCCAGGCAATTACCCATTACGCCTTTCTCAAGCGATTCATATCCCTTCAGTTGGGCAACGGTAATACCTGAATTGTCCCTGATTCCCTGGTCATGCAAAACGTCGAACGACCACCATGCAACTGGTTCCTGTCCAGCTGCCGTCCGGGGAAATAAAACTCCTGCCTGGAGCAACACTATCAAGATCTGAAGAATTCTCACCATTCAAACAAAATTAGCAACAGGGCAATCAAACCAATGATGTTATCATGCCATTCTGATATAGTATTTTACACATCTTCACCCCAGATGTCACAGACCAATTGAATATAAATAAAGTACCAGCTAATCATTCACAATGATCCGGATTTTCCTGCCATTATAAGTGAAACTGAGATTATCAGTTCAGAAGGTTGAAAATCCAATAATTTTATTATATTGCAAGACAGAGCATATCGCAGCACAAACCCACATAAAATGAGTAAAAAATTTGAACTGGAGTATACTTTTAATACTTCCCCCCGTGTACTTTTTAACAGGTTAAGTACCCCAGCAGGCCTTGCGGAGTGGTTCGCGGATGACGTCAATCTCAAAAACGGCATGTACTCTTTTGTCTGGGACGGTACGGAACAATTTGCTGAAGTTGTATCAAAAAAAGACAACAAGCATATTCGGTTCAAGTGGGTGGATGAGGATGATGAAACATTCTTTGAGTTCAGGATACACAAGGACGAACTCACGGGAGACCTTGCACTGCTTGTGACCGACTTCGCAGATGATGCCGAGGACGCTACAGATCTGTGGGATACACAGATTGCCGAATTAAAACATACGCTGGGCCTTTAAGAGATTGTCTTTCCCTTAAAATAACTTACTTTTACATCCGTTTTCTTTTTATAGGATTTGAAATGCGTTGAAGTGAAGCGATTACATGCCCTAGTCATAAAATCTTTCCTTGGACCACTGATCCTGACCTTTTTCATGGTGATTTTCATCCTGCTGATGCAGTTCTTGTGGAAATATATCGATGACCTGGTCGGGAAAGGACTGGAAACCAAGATCCTGGCAGAATTCCTGTTATATTCCAGTGCCAGTATGGTTCCCATGGCACTTCCGCTTGCAGTGCTGCTCTCATCGCTGATGACCTTCGGGAACCTTGCAGAGAACCTGGAGTTACTTGCGTTTAAATCTTCTGGTGTTTCACTCACCAGGATCATGGCGCCGCTCACCTATGTAGTAGTGGTACTCACTATCGCCGCCTTCTTTTTTGCCAACAATGTCATGCCGGTCTCCAACCTGAAATTAACCGCCCTCATGCATGACATCAGGAGACAGCGGCCTGAGTTGCAAATACAGCCGGGCATTTTTGATAATACGATGGAGGGGTATTCCATCCGGATCGGTGACCAGGATCCAAAAACCAACCTGTTAAAAGACATCTGGATCTATGACCACACCGACAAAGCAGGAAATGTGAGCGTAACCGTGGCTGATTCGGGTTACATGAAGATGTCGAGCGACGAAAAGCACCTCATGCTGACGCTTTTCAATGGGAACAGCTATGTGGAACTTCAAAAGACCAGGAAAAGAAATGAACCACAAACCTACCCGCACCGGAGGGATAAATTTGCAAAGCAGGAAATGCTTATCGAATTAACGGGTTTCGGATTGAACCGTACAGATCAAAGTCTCTGGAAAAACAGTTATTCAATGATGAACCTTGAGCAACTCACCCATTTTGAAGATTCCCTGGGCCAGGACATCGGCAACCTGCAAAAATCCGTTAAGGAACTGGTAGAAAACAGTACTGTGAATAAGAAAAAACGCAATATGCATATTAATCCTGCATCGCTGGATTCTGCGCAGCTTGCTGACCTCCGGCCGGAGCACATTGTCCTTAATGTTGATTCTGTATTCAACACGATGAACAAGGTACAGAAGCGAAGGGCTGTGGTACAGGCCATCAACATCGCCCGTACCAATAAATCTTTCGTGGCCACCAACGCCAATACCGTGGAATACAAGATCAAACGGTTGCGTAGATACCAGATCGAAAAACACCGGAAATTCACCCTCGCTATCTCATGCCTGATTTTTTTCTTTATTGGCGCACCGCTGGGTGCAATTATCAGGAAAGGAGGGCTTGGCATGCCTGTCATTGTAAGCGTACTGTTTTTCCTGGTCTGGTATATGATATCCATCACAGGTGAAAAGTTTGTAAGGGAAGATATGATCGCCCCATTCGCAGGGATGTGGCTCTCATCCTTCCTGCTGATCCCGCTGGGGATATTCGTTTCATATAAAGCATCAAGAGATTCTGTGATCATGAACATTGAATCTTACTTCAACTTCTTTAAGAAGATCAAAGAATGGATGCGAAAAAGATTCATGCAGGTACAATAATGAGATTACTGATCCTGAGCACAAAACTACCTTATCCTCCCAGGGATGGCGGTGCGATTGCAACACTGAACCTGGCATCAGGACTGGCTGATGCCGGATTAGAGGTCAGCATGCTTACCTTTAATACATTAAAACACCATACAAATCCCGAAGACATTCCTGCAGGTCTCCGCAACAAGATCCGCTTTTATGCCATAGATAAAGACACTTCCATCAGGCCATTAAAAGCGCTCTGTAATCTATTTTTCTCCAGGCGTCCATACATCGCTGAACGATACATGGACAGCAAATTCAGAGATCAGCTGGTTGACCTGGTTACATCGTCTCATTTCGACTTTGTCCAGCTGGAAGGTCCTTACCTGGGACAATATATTCCCGACATAAGAAAACATACCACAGCCGGGATCTCACTAAGGGCGCACAATGTGGAGCACCTGATCTGGAAAAGAAGGCAACACAACGCAACCGGACCACTCAGAAAATTCTATTTTGGCCTGCTCGCAGCGAGGATCAAAAGGCTGGAGATGGAAATCATTCACAAGATTGACATGCTGGTTCCCATCTCATCACCCGATGCTGAAGTCTTGGTCAGAGAACAACAGCTACCTACCATCATTATTCCTGCCGGGCTGGACCTAAGTGAATATTCTTTGACATCCGGGGGGGCAGGAAACGAAATATGTTTCATAGGGGCTCTTGACTGGGCACCCAACCAGGAAGGGCTTGCCTGGTTCATCGACCTGGTGTTGCCCAGGGTGCTCGAGAAAAAACCAGGTGCACAACTCCATGTAGCGGGTCGCAATGCGCCCCAGGGGATCATCAACCTGTTAGCACACCCCGCCGTGGTCTACCATGGAGAAGTAGCAGATGCACATACGTACATGCGAAATTTCGGAATCCTGGCGGTTCCTTTGCTCACCGGAAGCGGAATACGCATTAAGATCCTGGAAGGCATGGCCATGGGAATGTGCAT
>CAYOSB010000115.1:0-12004 GCA_964406495.1 uncultured Bacteroidaceae bacterium
ACAGGGATGGAAAGGACGTTGTCACCTCATTTATAAAAAGAGGTATGCGTCCTTATTTTGCTACAATGTTATGGCTCTACAATACATCGCAGGCATTGAATTACAGAAATTTACCAAATTATTATGAAATCAGGTATGAAGATCTTGTGAATGATCCGGCTTACGAAATCAAAAGGTTATGTGACTTCCTCGAATTGGATTATGATGCGCAAATGCTGTTTGCTAAAGAAAATGAAAAGGTGGAAGTGGCCTCCTGGAATCATTCACCCAATGCGGGGATAGATAGTAGCTCTGTTGGAAAATATAAATCATATCTGACCGCGTTCCATTATTATTCCATGCTGCATACCAGGATCAGCAAGAGACATATCAGGCAGTATCAACTTGAATACATAAATGCCGAAGAAATCCAGCAAACGCTTGGATATGGTTCCTTATTGGACAATCAGAAGTATGCAACAAAATGGATCGTGCGGCTGGGATACAGCCTCCGGCTTTTTTATTCCCTTATCAGGGACATGACCTACAGGTACTATATTTTGGTAAAAAAGCGCTCCAGGATACCTGCCTATCCGGGCAAGATTACGACAGGTTTGCAGCGGTCAAGATGATCTCAGGCCGGGTATTGGGACCGGACTCCATCAAAGAGTCCGGTAAGTTTGCGGGTGATAATTTCCCGGTTATATGACTTGACAGGATAGACTGTTGGAGGTGCTTTTACCAATTGTGAGAGTATGTTTTTGATCTCATTTTCGTCCTTCCCGGAACAAATACTTCCTGATTTCGCTTCCCTGAGAATTGAGGCAGCATCTCCATGCTCTGGTCCTATTAATAATACCGGTCTGGCAACTGCCAGGTACTCAAACAATTTCCCTGTAAGAATTCCTTTATTGCTGGAATGAGAAGGGATTACGAGCAACAATGCATCAGAACTGCTCATATAACCAATAGCCGTTGCATGTTCAACATACGACATTATTTTAATTTGCCCCTGCGGCAGTTCCTTAATCATTTGCAGGAATTTCGAAGAAATGGTACCGATAAATCTTACCCGCATATGCGCAAACGTATTTAAAAGCGACTTAAGTGCTCTGAAGAATGGTTCAAGGGGATAAGTATCAGCAATGGTGCCTACATAAGTAAGCGTAAAGTAATCAGGGTCTGGGGTTTCCAGGTTCTTAAAATCATCAGGATCGTATCCATTGGTAATCACCTTGATTTTGTCCCTGCCATACGTAATTTTTTTTCTTAACATTTCTTGCAGCGTCGGACCAACTGTGAGGACCATGGTTGCTTTTTCGAGTACTTTCTTTTCTTTTCTTTTGTTGTATTTGTCAGCAAAATAACCTGGATAAAACTGCTTATAATAATAAATGTCAGTCCATGGATCCCTGAAATCAGCGACCCATGGAATATGGTATTTTTCCGATAGGTTTATGCCAATAAGATGGGTAGAATGTGGTGGTCCGGTGGTAACAATACAATCGATTTTTTCGTTTGAAAGAATTTCGCCTGCTTTTTTCACCGCAAACCTGTTCCACCCTTTCCTGGGATCTGGAAGAAAAAAATTCCCCCTGATGAACCTGGCAATTTTTTGTTTGAAGGAAATTCTGTGTGATTCCCCGGCAAATCCGGCATGTGGTACCTGGCCAGCGCCAGAAACCTTTTTATATAAAGAAAATAATTCTTTGCTTCTTGTTCTGTAAACCCTGGTCGAAGGGTTTATTTCCCGGCTTAGCGTCGGATCAGTTACAGGGTATGTGGCATCTTGCGGATCCACTGTAAGGATAACGGGTTCCCAGTCATAGCCTGGCAGGTATTTTGCGAACTTTAACCACCTCTGTACCCCGGCTCCTCCGCTGGGTGGCCAATAATAGGTGATGATGAGTACCCGTTTCATGGGTGTCACAGCTTTTTCAGTAGCGTGGTTATATCAACCTTATCCTTAATTATTTGCCTCAAGGAATTGATGGCAACCCGGTCCTGTTCCATGGTATCCCTGTGCCTGATGGTTACCGTGTCATCTTCCAGTGTTTGGTGATCAATGGTGATGCAATAAGGTGTTCCAATGGCATCCTGCCTGCGGTATCTTCTTCCTATTGAGTCTTTTTCCTCATACTGACAATTGAAGTCGAACTTCAGCGTATTGATGATCTCTCTTGCTTTATCAGGTAATCCGTCTTTTTTGGTGAGCGGCAGTACTGCAAGTTTGATCGGTGCAAGGGCCGGGGGAAGTTTCATTACTACCCGCATATCCTCATCCCCATTTTCCTTTGTCAACTTTTCCTCTGTATAGGCTGCAGCTACAATCTGGAGGAACATCCTGTCCAGACCAATCGAGGTCTCCACTACATAAGGAGTGAAGGATTCATTGGATTCGGGATCAAAATACTGGATTTTTTTCCCTGAATATTTCTGATGGCTCCCCAGGTCAAAATCAGTGCGGGAATGAATTCCTTCCACCTCTTTGAATCCAAATGGAAATTTATATTCTACATCTGTTGCAGCATTCGCATAGTGGGCCAGTTTGTCATGGTCATGGAACCGGTAATTTTCTTCTGCGTATCCAAGTGCGAGATGCCATTTCATCCGCCGCTCTTTCCAGGTCTCAAAAAACTTCATCTCTGACCCCGGTTTTACAAAATATTGCATTTCCATTTGCTCGAATTCGCGCATTCTGAAAATAAATTGCCGGGCAATAATCTCATTCCGGAACGCTTTACCAATCTGGGCAATACCGAAAGGCAGCTTCATCCTGCCCGTCTTTTGCACGTTGAGGTAATTTACAAATATCCCCTGTGCAGTTTCAGGCCTCAGGTATATTTTGGATGCCCCATCAGCAGTGGATCCCATTTCAGTGGAAAACATCAGGTTGAACTGCCGCACTTCTGTCCAGTTGGCAGTACCCGACATCGGGCAGTTGATCTTTTCATCCAGGATGATCTGTTTCAGTTCATCCAGGTCAGAATCATTCATTGCCTTCACAAACCGGGCATTCAGGTCATTATATTTTTCCCGGTTCGCCAGGACCCTTGGATTTGTGTCGAGGAACTGTTGCTCATCAAAATCGTCACCGAAACGTTTTGCTGCTTTTGCAACTTCTTTTGCAATTTTCTCCTCGTACTTTGCCAGTTTATCCTCGATAAGGACATCGGCACGGTATCTTTTCTTGGAATCCTTGTTATCGATCAGGGGATCGTTGAATGCATCCACGTGACCTGATGCTTTCCAGGTGGTCGGATGCATAAAAATAGCTGCATCAAGACCTACAACTTCTTCGTTCAGGAGCACCATGGAATCCCACCAGTATTTTTTGATATTGTTCTTGAGCTCAACACCATTCTGACCATAGTCATATACTGCGCTTAAACCATCATACAATTCACTCGAGGGGAAAATAAATCCATATTCTTTGCAGTGAGAAACCAATTTCTTAAATACATCTTCCTGTGCCATAAATATCTGTCAACTTATGTAATATTCATTCCTGTTATTAAAAACCACAAAAGTAAGTTAAAAATCAATTACTTCCATACAGAATTCAGGACGATCTCAAGGATCTCGCCTGCAGCATTTCCGTTACCGTAGATTTTTGGGAAATCACTGGGTGGATTTTGAAGGTATTTTCCGGCAGCATCCAATATCTTTTCGGTATTTGCATCAGCCAGTATTCCGTTTCCCTGCTGAACAATTTCAGTCCACTCGGTTTCATTCCTCAGGATCACCACCGGTTTCTCCATGAACCAGGCCTCTTTCTGAACACCGCCTGAGTCAGTAATGACCAGGTCAGATGCATATTCCAGCATGATCATGTCGAGAAAGGAAACTGCTGGGATCAGGTGAATGCCATAGTCAGGTGTCATTCGCCTGAATAATTCATTGGATTGGAGCAATTCAAATTTCCTGGCGGTCCGCGGGTGGACCGGCAGGACAATGTCTGTATTAAATTCTGTCGGGATACGGGTCAATGCTTCAATGATGCTGAAAAGTCTTTCGTCGGCATCGGTATTCACAGGCCTGTGAATCGTGGCCAGTGCAAATCTCTTATTATTGAGATTCAGTTTTTCGATGATTTTTGAATGCTCCCTGGCCTTGGTTGTAAAAAAAAGGGTATTATCATACATGATATCTCCCGTGTGGAAAATTCCCGGATGATCAAGTGAAAATGGAGGCTGATTACCTGTCGCCAACCCTTCTTTTTCCAGGTTTTCAATGCCTGTTTTGGTTGGTGAAAATAAAAGCGTTGAAACATGATCTGTGAAAATCCTGTTGATCTCCTCCGGCATTTCTTTATTAAATGATCTCAATCCAGCCTCAATATGAACCACCGGCATGTGAATTTTTGATGCTGCCAGTGCAGCAGCAACTGTGGAGTTCGTATCGCCATAAACGACTACTGCATCTGGTTTTTCTTTTTCAAACACCGGTTCAAGTTTGATCAGCATCTCCCCGGTTTGTTTCCCGTGATTTCCAGACCCGATGCCAAGATTGTAGTCGGGTTCGGGGATTTCCAGTTCGCTGAAGAATACATCAGACATCTGGTGGTCATAATGCTGACCCGTGTGCACAATGGTCTCTTGAACAGATGCGCTGTATTGTTCGCGGATTTTCCTGCTGATGGCTGCAGCCTTGATGAACTGTGGCCTGGCGCCAACGACCGTTAGTAATTTTATCATAACTGTCAAAAGTAATTGATTTAGGGATATTCTCTAAAGTAATTTTTATCTTTGTTTCAATCAATCCGGATCAAGTCATTCATCATGATTCTTCCTTGGCAATGGAAAAGCACTACGATTTTCTGGTAATCGGAACAGGATTAGGCGGTATAAGTTATGCACTCAAGGTCGCTGATCATGGAAAAGTGGCATTAATTACCAAGGACCGTCTCGAAGAAACCAACACAAGGTATGCACAGGGAGGGATTGCTGCAGTCATTTCCCAGCCTGATTCATATGAAAAACACATTACGGATACATTAATTGCCGGAGACGGACTCTGCAAAGAGGAAATTGTGAGATTGGTTGTAAATGAGGCGCCTTCGCAGATTCGTGAACTTATCAGCTGGGGCACAAATTTTGACAAGGATAAGCAAGGGAATTATAGTCTTGCACGTGAAGGTGGCCATTCGGAGCACAGGATATTGCATCATAAAGACAATACAGGTCAGGAGATCCAACGAGCACTGTCAGCGCGGGTCAGAAACCACCAGAATATTGACCTGTATGAGCATCATTTCGCGGTGGACCTGATCACCCAGCATCACAAGGGCGAACTGGTGAAAAGGTATCTGACAGATATAGACTGTTACGGTGCTTATATCCTGGATACAAAGCAAAACAAGGTCCTGAAATTTTTGTCCGGAACGACCCTGATTGCTTCAGGAGGATCCGGACATATCTATGCAACGACTACCAATCCCAGGATTGCTACCGGTGATGGTATTGCCATGGTATACAGGGCCAAGGGAATCATCGACCATATGGAGTTTGTCCAGTTCCATCCCACCTCATTGTATAACCCGGGAGAATCTCCTTCATTTCTTATCACGGAAGCGATGCGCGGATATGGTGCGATCCTGAAGAATCAGGAAGGTGAAGATTTCATGACCAAATATGATGAAAGAGGGAACCTGGCGCCAAGGGACGTCGTTGCCAGGGCAATGGATAATGAATTGAAGATGTCTGGTCATGAACACCTTTATCTTGACTGTACACATTTAGAGGAAAAGGCGCTAAAAGAACACTTTCCCAACATCAATGAGAAATGCGCCTCGCTTGGGATCGATATAGCAAAGGATCTGATTCCTGTTGTCCCCGCAGCACACTACATGTGCGGAGGAATCAGGGTGGACAGCAACGGACAAAGCTCGATCCGTCGCCTGTTTGCGATCGGGGAAGCCTCCTCTACCGGGTTGCATGGAGCCAACAGGCTGGCATCCAACTCCCTGATTGAAGCAATCGTATTTGCTGACCGGGCAGCCAAACAATCGGTTTCTCAGTGCGCAGAGGCTGAGATCGAAGCCGGAATCCCCGAATGGGATGATTCAGGTACGATCCACAATGAGGAGATGATCCTGATCACCCAGAATAAAAAGGAGCTGCAGCAGATCATGACAAACTATGTCGGTATTGTCAGGTCGGATTTACGACTGGAGCGCGCTTTAACCCGCCTGGAGATCATTAACAAGGAGACAGAACACCTTTATAAGGTTTCAAAGATCTCACGGGATATCTGTGAGTTGCGCAACCTGATCAATGTGGGCTACCTGGTGATCAAAATGGCCCAGGCCAGGAAGGAGAGCCGTGGATTACATTATAACCTGGATTATCCCAAGCGATCTGTAAAATAGCATTTAGTATTCTCCAGACAGGGATGTACAGGAAATTGAACATCTTTCACTAAGCCCAAAAATGTGTGCTCAAATTTGTTCTCAGATCACCCCATTTTTCCCTTATCTCGTCGAGAATGGCGTGAATCTCTTCCACATCCAGGCTGGTGAGTAACCGGATGCGTGTTTCCTTGAAATCCGGAATCCCTTTGAAATAATTCGAAAGGTGCCTGCGCATTTCGAATATACCTACCGGTTCCGATTTCCATTCCAGTGATTTTATGAACTGCTCCCGGGCAACGTCTGTTTTTTCAGCGATCGTCGGGTCCGGCAATAATTCACCCGTCTCCATAAAATGCTTGATATCCCTGAACAACCATGGTCTTCCTATGGCTGCCCTGCCGATCATGATCCCGTCTACACCATACTGTTCGAACATTTCCCTGGCCATCCCGGGTGAATCTACGTCTCCGTTTCCAATGACCGGGATATGCATCCGTGGATTGTTTTTTACTTCCCCGATCAGCGTCCAGTCGGCATTGCCTTTGTACATCTGTGCCCGGGTTCTCCCGTGGATGGTAAGTGCTGCGATGCCGCAATCCTGGAGTTGCTCTGCCAGCGGGACAATGATCTTACTGTGTTCATCCCAGCCAAGTCTTGTTTTAACAGTAACAGGAAGGGTGGAGGCGTCCACGATCGACCGGGTCATCTCCATCATCCGCGGAATATCATTGAGCATCCCTGCACCCGCACCCCGGTTGGCGATCTTGCGCACCGGGCACCCATAGTTGATATCGATGAGTTCCGGGTTGGAGGCAACGGCAATATGTGTGGCCTCCACCATTGATGCAATATTATGACCATACAATTGGATGCCAATGGGTCGCTCATAGTCAAAAATATCAAGCTTTTTAACACTCTTCGCACCATCCCTGATCAACCCGTCGGAAGAAATGAATTCGGTGTACATCATGTCTGCCCCGAATTTTTTACAGATATACCGGAAGGACGGATCTGTAATGTCTTCCATGGGGGCCAGGAAAAGGGGGAACTTACCCAGGTCTGTTTTGCCTATTTTCAATGCCTGCTAATTCTTTCTGTTCGTTACTTTTTTTAGTACTTTCGTGGCATCCCGGAGGTATCCTGTACAATGCCCCGTGGGTTACAAAAATACAAAAAGCATTTAAAGCAGATCAAGATCGATGAATTACGACAGGAAACCCTTTCTTTCAGGGCATTCGCCTTTTGCAATGCTTATTTTCAGCTCACTTGGAGTGGTATTGGTAGGGCTGCTGTTTCAACTGATTGGTTTGTTACTGACCACCCTGTTTTACGATATTTCTGTGGTTGAGCTTCTTGAAATCACGGGTGAAGAGGAGGGGGAAGCAATACATGCGATAAAATTCCTGCAAATTATTGGCGCGTTGGGCACGTTCGTGTTCAGCAGCTTATTAATCTCTTTTTTTTATACAGGGAGTTGGCTGGGTTATTTCAAAACAGGGATACCTATACATTCAGCAGGTGTATTATTGTTGGTCCTGGTCATGATCACAGCACTTCCATTTGTCAACATGCTTACGGACCTTAATTTCCGGCTGGAGCTTCCTTTTGAAGGAGCAGAGCGTTACCTTCGGCAACTGGAGGAGCAGACCCAGACGCTGATGATGACCCTTGTCAGTGCCGATAACATCTGGGCGTTACTGGTCAACCTGTTCATGATTGCGATTATCCCCTCGGTAGGAGAGGAGCTTGTTTTCCGCGGGTTGATCCAGCGTCACCTGACCGATCTGTTCAGGAATGGCCATCTTGCAATTATTGTAGCTTCAGTGATCTTCAGCCTGGCGCATTTCCAGTTTTATTCTTTCTTGCCCCGGTTTTTCCTGGGAATGATCCTCGGGTATGCCTTTTATTATGGACGGTCAATATGGTACCCAATAATAGCTCACCTGGTTAACAATACCCTTGGCGTACTTTTTTACTATTTTTATATGGGACAGGAAACAGGGGAATCGCTGGAGGATATCGGAACCCTGGATTTGATGCCGGTCACTGCACTGATGAGTCTCGTGTTGGTAACTGTTCTAATGATTGTCTGGATCAGGTCCATGAAGGTCAGCCAATCCCCTCAACCCGGCGGGCATGAAACAAATTGAGTCCATTGAGTTCGTTTTTCCTGAACACATAAACCACACCATATTCAGCTGACTTTTCACGCCGGACATCTTCGGGGAGGTCATTGAAAGTATTTTCAACCTCGTTCCATATTTGCTGAATGACGGAATCAATATCCTCGCGCATCTCCGCGAGTTTTTCCTGTGCCAGGTTTGACCTTCGTTTCAGTCCTTTCTGATTATTGTATGCATCGAAAAATTTGTCAAAATGTACCTGGACAACTGCAATGGTTGGATTCGTGATGGGTGCAAATCCTTGTAATTTTCGTTCTCTTTCTCCATCGATCAGCTTCTTTCCAACTTCGATGATCTCTTCTTCGGTATTCAGGTTGGGAAGCTTTCTTTCTTCCCCGTTTAACCCGTATTGGTATCGGATTTCAAGATTTTGTTCCCCGCGCGTGATCGCCATGTCAACTACCTGTATGAAATGGGAGATGTACAGTTTGGCTTTCTTCATCTTCAGGTGAAAGTCCTTGTTCTTTTCTGCATGAAGGTTCATTGCATTCCTGTATTCGGAGATGGCATTTTCGAAATTCGGTAGGATCGACTTTACCTGTTGGAACATGGACTGGCTAAACGCAAGTTTGAAGGGTGGAAGGTCGGTGCCTTTCTCAAATGCTCTTTTCAGCGCTTTGATCCTGGCATTGTCAGTGTTAGGGAGACGGCGATAGGGCATATTAAATTGTTAACAGTGTGTTGATAAAATGGCTTGCTTCTGCGAATATAATACTTTCATATATGTAAACAATACTATTCGCAGTTTTTTATTGATTGATAACTAAAAACTTATCTGTTTTCTTTCATTTTGCTGAAATAATTGGAGAACTTTGCTTTTTAGAGCATTTTTTTGGCCTGACAGGAAAAATTTTTCCTGTGAAAAACATTAAACTGCTGCTAAGGGTTTACCTTTGAGTATACAATAAATCATTTCAAATACAATAAATATGTTTCCAAAAGAGATTTACTGGAAAAGAAGAAAACGACTGCATGAACTGGTCGGCGATGGTATTTTATTGATCCCTGGTAATGGTGAAAGTGCCATGAACTATAAAGCCAATACCTACCATTTCAGGCAGGACAGTTCATTTCTCTATTTTTACGGGATCAACCAGCCAGGTATGGCAGCCATCTGTGATGTGGATGCAGGTGAAGATATCCTGTATGGAGATGACCTGACGATCGATGATATTATTTGGATGGGTGAACATCCGACCATGTCTGAGCTGGCCGGATCGGTAGGAGTTGAAAAGACCCGTTCATCTGCTGATCTGGGTATTGATCTGAAAAAGGCGAAGGAGCAGGGACGACAGATCCATCTGCTGCCTCCCTATCGTGGCGACCAGGTTATTTTTCTTTCCGAACTACTGGGCTGCAGTGTTGAGGAGGTGGATACCTATGTATCAGAAGAGTTGATCAAAGCGGTGGTTGCCTTGCGGGCTATTAAAGATGACTTTGAAATAGCCGAGATCGAAAAAGCTGTTGATGTGGCATATATCATGCATACCACGGCAATGAAAATGGGATTTCCGGGAAATTTTGAACGTGAACTGGCCGGTGCAATCGAAGGAATTTCCCTTTCACATGGTGGTCCCGTATCTTTTCCGATCATTCTGAGCATGGATGGACAGACCCTGCATAATCATGACCACAGCAATGAATTGGTTGCAGGCCGGATGGTAGTCACCGATGCAGGTGCTGAGACTTCGATGGGATATGCAAGTGACATTACGCGAACTTTCCCGGTAGGCGGCAAGTTTTCGGAGCGTCAGAAAGATATTTACGAGATTGTGTTAGGGGCCAATATGGAAGCCATTGAGAATACCAGGCCGGGTGTACGCAACCTGGATTTGCATCTTGGGGCATCCAGAACGATTGCCGGTGGATTGAAGGAATTGGGTATACTGAGGGGAAACACGGATGATATTGTAGCTGCCGGTGCGCATGCGCTTTTCTTTCCACATGGACTGGGTCATATGATGGGGTTGGATGTACATGATATGGAAGGACTGGGAGAAGATTATGTGGGATATGATGAAAATGTGCGCAGAAGTGACCAGTTTGGTCTGGCGTTTCTACGGATGGGTAGAAAGTTGGAAGCGGGTTTTGTAATGACCATTGAGCCCGGATGTTATTTCATTCCTGCATTAATTAACATGTGGAAAAAAGAAGGGAAACACAAGGACTTTATCAATTACAGCAGGGCTGAGGAATTTATCGGCCTGGGCGGGGTCAGGCTCGAAGATGATGTGTTGGTTACAGAAGGGGGCTATAAAGTATTGGGTACCCCCATTCCAAAGACTATAGAAGAAGTTGAGCAGACAATGAACAGTTAATTCTTCCCGGAAAATTAATTGTCAGGCATGTCCTCTACAATTTATTTCCAGGATGTTTAAAGTCCCATCGCATAAAAAAGGCTGTCCCCAACAGATGAGACAGCCTTTTATAAACATTTTCAGGACCCGTGTCTGGTCTTAGGATTAAAAAATACTTGCCTTATAGTATTCCCTGTTCAGTCGTGCGATGTTGGTAAGTGTGATGCCTTTCGGACATTCGGCTTCGCATGCACCAGTATTGGTGCAGTTTCCGAATCCGAGTGCATCCATTTTTGCCACCATTGCTGCGGCGCGTTTTTTGGCTTCCACCCGTCCCTGTGGCAGCAGTGCAAGGTGCGATACCTTTGCAGACACAAAAAGCATGGCTGAAGCATTCTTACAGGCTGCCACACAGGCGCCGCAACCGATACAGGTGGCTGCATCCATGGCCAGGTCGGCTTTCTCTTTCTGAACCGGTATGGAATTGGCATCCGGAGCATTGCCGGTATTAACCGATATGTATCCGCTTTCCCTGATCAGTTCATCGAAAGCTGAGCGATCCACCATCAGGTCTTTGATCACCGGAAATGCCCTTGCGCGCCAGGGTTCGATCACAATGGTGTCGCCATCTTTGAATTTCCGCATATGCAGCTGGCAGGCTGAGATCAATTCGTCAGGACCATGCGGACGACCGTTAATGTACATGCCACAAGAACCACAAATGCCTTCGCGGCAGTCATGATCAAACACCACTGGTTCTTCTCCGAAGCTGATCAGTTCCTCGTTCAGCACATCGAGCATTTCAAGGAATGAACTGTCGGAAGAGATGTTCTTAATTTCGTAGTCGACAAATCTTCCCCGTTCAGAAGCATTTTTTTGTCGCCATATTTTCAGTTTTAAATCCATAACGGGTCTATTTATAATTTCTTTGTTTGACTTCAATCTCTTCAAAATTGAGTGGTTCTTTGATCATTTCGGGTACTTTATCTTCCCCGCTGAAGGTCCAGGCAGCCACATAATTAAATTGGGTGTCGTTTCTCAGTGCTTCCCCTTCTTCGGTCTGATATTCTTCCCTGAAATGGCCACCGCATGATTCCTCCCTGTTGAGCGCATCCATGGCCATCAACTCTCCAAGCTCCAGAAAATCAGCAAGCCTTGTTGCTTTTTGCAATTCAGGATTCAGGTCATTGAGT
>CAYOSB010000116.1:0-11985 GCA_964406495.1 uncultured Bacteroidaceae bacterium
AAATTGTTTACAGCTACCCTGGTGGGTATGCTGCACGACAAGGGGATGTTGTCCTGCCCATATCAACCTGTTCAATGCCAATTTCATTGAAGATAAAAGAGCCGCAAAGATCGACTATGCCGGGGGTGGCGTTGTGGGTCCGTTGCAGCGGACCAGCGCCTGGATCCGGTTTTTCACGTCGAGTTTGATGTAGATATTCTTCAGGTGGTACTTCACCGTGTTTTCCGAGATGAACATTCGCTCGGCGATCACGGCATTGCTGCAGCCCTGACCCATGAACCACAGGATCTCGCTTTCACGCTCTGTGAGTCCCCAGCCGCCATATGCTTTTGAAGGCACCTCCTCCCCCATTGGTTCTGAAGCAGATACCGGTTTTTCCTCTGCCATGAGAAAATGATGAAGCTCAGCATTCATGCGCTTCAGTGCATGGTTTTTGTTCCTGATCCACAGCCACCCGATCATGGTCATGGAAACACCAAGCATCAGTAAACCGGCGATCACCGCCCACTGGAGCCTGATCCGGCTCTCCTGGATGGTATTGGCCTGTTCGAGAATCCTTACCTGTTGTTCCCGCGATTCAGCTTCATACCTGGCCAGCAATTCGGATACACGCCGATTGGATTCAGCTGCATTTACGCTGTCTTTCAGTGTATTGTGACGTTCCAGGTGCAGAAGGGCAAGCGCAGGCTTCCCCAGTGCACGATAATTCCTGTAATAGCCTTCTTCGCGATCCATTCTGTCGACCAGGTACCTGTCGTCACACAATGCCGCTGCGCTGTCCAGGGCAAAGATCGAACGCTCGTAATTTCCCATTGCGTAAAGGGTCGAGCTGATCGTCTGCCAGGAAGTCATCATACCGTACCGGTCATTCATTTTACGGTCGATTTCCAGGCCTTTTCTTTTAAGCTGCAGCGCCTCATCATATCGCTGTTCCTTCTCCAGCACCTCGGCCAGGTTGGAATACCCGACGCTCTCCCCCGCATTGTACCGGTTCTCAACGGAAACATCAATCAGTTTGCGATAATATAACGCTGCAGAATCAAGGTCACCAGAAAGTTCGTAAAGGTAGGCGATCTCGTTGTAGATATTGGCTTCTACCCTGTAATCCTCAAGCAGCGGAACCAGTTCCAGGGCCTGGCGACCATACTTTTTTGCTTCATCCAGGCGACCCAGGAAACGCAATAGCTGGGCAATGTTCCGCGCATCCCTCGCCTTGCGCCCGTGATCGTCAGAAAATTCCACCCTGCGGTAGGCTTCCAAATACCAGATGAACGCAGAGTCGTGTCTTGAAAGGTATTCATAGCACCTGCCCAGGCCGCTCATGGCATCGACAACAAGACCTGTTGATGTGATCTTCTCTGTATGATCCAGCACCTCAATGAAATACCGCTTCGCAAGATGTTCCTCCGATGCATTCATAAAACTGAGACCGGCCAGGTAGAGAAGCTCAGCGCGTTCATCCACGGTGCTCGCCGGGTAGCCCTTGTTGATCAGTTTTTCATAGACCCGGGCAGCATCCCTGTACATTCCTGCATCCTTCAACGAATCAGCCAACCGGCGATCATTCAATGGAGCCTTTTGCTGAAGGGAGTGACGTGCAGACAGGATAGTGCCCCCAAAAAAATAACCGATCAGAAGGAGCATGATGGTCAGGCAGGATGGGTGCGATCGCCGGTACATGATTCATCAAGTTACTTCATTCCGGTGAGTTTGAAAAGGATCGGAACGCTTATTACACAAAAGATGCTAAAGAAAATGTTGAACAACCTGTTTTTAACAAAACTACCCGAACGGGTAGGACAGGGTGTATCAAGGCTATGTAACTTGTTTCCAGCTTCTAAAAAAGATGAACGAGGAATCAAAACTGACCCACCGGGAAATGAAAATCCTGGAATCCCTCTCCGCAGGAGCATCCAATTCAGAGATCTCCCGCACACTCGATGTATCAGTCAACACGGTAAAATATCATCTGAAACACATTTACCGTAAGCTGAATACAAGGAACCGTGTTGAAGCTGCCGACCGTTTCAGACAGATCCGGCTTCAGAACAAAACAGATTTTTCCATCACAAACCATCCATTGTCATGAAAACAGCCGTACCCGCTACCCGCATCTTTATCCTGCTCGTAATTGCCTTCATGCTCTCCCTGAATATACATGCACAACTCTCCGGAGCCTATACCATCGGGAAAGGAGGGGACTATGAAACTTTCACCGACGCTGCAGCTGACCTGAATAAGGTCGGTGTCTCAGCTTCTGTTACGTTTAATGTGCTCAGCGGAACCTACACTGAACAGTTCATACTGGGTACGATCACCGGGACCAGTAAATTCAACCCGGTTGTTTTTCAGTCCCAATCCGGAAATGCAGCGGATGTGACCGTTGAATTTGATGCTGAACAAATCAACAACAACTATATCGTGCGACTAAGTGACTGTCAACACGTGGGTTTTAAGAACCTGACGTTCCATGCCACGGGACTTGGACGGGTATTTGAACTGCTGGGCAGCCTGGGATTCATCGGTATATCGGGCTGCAACCTTTCAGGGAGTTATCAAACCGGTTCCACGACGAATGCCGCCATCATTTTTTCCGATGGCCAGCAACCTGAATACATCAATATCACCGAAAACCAGTTCTCAGATTGCGGCTACGGAATCTACATTGCAGGAAATCTTAATGGCATTCCAGGTGTAAATATAGCAGGGAATATCTTTTTAAACAGCGGGTACACTTCCATCTACCTTTCAAGGATGCTGCATCCCAAGGTGACCATGAATGATATTCTTGACGGGAATTTCGGAATTCACATTACCTCCGGGGAAGAAGGACTGGAGGTATTAAAAAACCGGGTGGCCACATCGATCGAAGGAATCAAAATCAATTTTGCCGGGAACGAGGTCAAGGGATTGGTAGCCAACAACTTTATTTCTGTGGTTGGGGTTTCCGATGGAGCCGGGCTCAATATTCAAAATTCGTCTGAGCTGAGTGTCGTGCATAACTCTGTCCTGATGAATTCCATTAACGGTTGCAGAGCGTTCTATTGCAACTCCAACACCGGGGGAACCATCCAGGTTGTCAACAATAGCTTTTGTTGTATCAACAACGGACAGGCCAGTTACGTAAAATATCCTGCCACCCTGGGGCAGTGCGACTACAATAACTATTACTCCCCTTCCAGCGGCATGTTCTACCGGGGGGGACCAGCCTATGACATTGCGGAACTCAAGGCACTGGGCAACCATGACCAGCATTCCGTATCGGTCTACCCGAACTATATTTCGGAATCGGACCTGCATGCAAATACTTTCTGGCTGGCAAAAAAAGGTACGCCCATCCCGGAGGTGAGTGATGACATCGATGGCGATCCAAGGAATGTGCAACATCCGGATATCGGTGCAGATGAATTTTCCGAAGGAGCATGGTTTTTTTCTCCCCTCAGCGGAGATGTATCGGTGGGTCCCGGGGAAACCTATGAAACCCTTCAATCACTATTTAATGTACTGCAGGTCAGAGGGATATCCTCCACCCTTAGCGTCCGACTTACCTATGGCATCCACAATGAACAGGCAGAACTGATCGCGATACCCGGAAGCAGTCCTGCCAACCGCATCATCATTACAAAACCGCTGATTCCCCATCTGACCGATTCGGTTGCAGTTGTTTACGATGCGACAGGTGAAGAGGATAATTACATCCTGAAGCTCCATGGTGCAGATTTTATCACCATCAGGGGATTGAACTTCCAGGCACAGGGAGATACCTACGGGAATATGATCGACCTGGTGGGCGGAGCTGATAGCGTGGTGATTGAATACAATACGTTCCGTTCCGAAAAACATACCGGAAATAATGATGACAAAACAGCCATCCGCTCTGAAAAAGGCTATTATGTCCACAGGGAGATCCGCGGGAATACAATCAACGGGGGTGCTTACGGGATCAGGATGCGCAGATCGCTTTATGCCTCGTATCCCGAAGGTGCGGTGATCGAGGGAAACACCCTGGAGAACATCGGGTATTCCGGCATATACCTTCAGAACCACCATGCTCCTGAGATCCTTTCAAATGAGATCCATGCAGGCAGGAACGGGATCTATATGAGCCAGTGCAGCGGTCCGTTCAGGATCGAAAAGAACATCCTGAATATCGGTGCAGAGAACGGGATCCGGATGTCGGCCATGGAAGCTACCGCGGGTTCCCCTGGAAAGATCATCAACAACTTCATCCATGTAGGCGGTATTGGAGACGCCTATGGTTTGATGATTTCGAGTACTGAAAACCTGGATGTATATTATAACAGCATCCACATCACTTCGACGGATGCCTCCGACGGCAGGGCATTCTATTCAACAAGCGGTAGCAACATCCACCTGCTGAACAATATCTTCGCCAACACGGGTGGAGGGTATGCGTATTATGTGACCACCACTTCAGCGATCAGCGGGTCGGACTACAACGATATCTATACCACGGGACCCAACCTGGCCATGTTTAACGATCTGAAAACCAACATCGATGAACTGAGAGAAGGCAACGGCTACCACGAGAACTGCATTTCAGTGGATCCCGGTTTCACCAGTGATGCCGACCTGCATGCCTCCAATGAGGCATTGAAGGGGGCAGCCACTCCGCTTGTTTCGGTAAGTGATGATATCGACGGGGATTTGCGCCATCTTTCCACACCTGATATTGGTGCGGATGAGTTCGGTGGTGGATCAGGATCCGCCCTGTTCAGCGAACTTCCCCTCTCATTGCCCGGCATACGAAGTGGGAAAGCAGTTTGGGGAGACTATGATGCTGATGGCGATCTTGATATCATCATGAGCGGCGATGATTTTTCAGCTGTATATGCCAACAACGGCTCCAATGATTTCAGCGATGCAAATGAAAGCATGCTATATGTTAACCACGCCGATCTTTCCTGGACAGATGGAAACAGGGACAACCAACCGGATCTTTTTCTTACGGGAACATCTCCAACCGGTATGAAGGCATCGGTGATGTATACATATGATGAGGGCAGTTTTACAACCATAAATAATAATATTGGGGAATTCTGGAACGCCTGCACGCAATGGGCGGATTTTGACAATGATGGGGATGTTGATCTCCTGGTGACCGGCCAGGACGAAGATAATCTTAGCAAGACCAGGATCTATTTCCAGGAGCAGCTGGGTTATCCCTATTATCATGATTCTTACCATGAAGTGCAAGTAGCTGTGGATGTCAGAGAAGGCAGGGTAGCTGTTGCCGATTATGACCGTGATGGGGATATGGATTTTGTACTGAGTGGCATTCTTGGTTCGGAAAGAATAACACGACTCTATGAGAATAACAACGGATTATTTGAACAGACAGGTGATCTTTTCACTGGTGTTAATGGTGGTGCCCTTGCATGGAGTGATTTTGACAATGATGGTGATCCTGATCTGCTCATCAGCGGGTATGATGGTATCACCGGGTATGTCACTGAATTGTATGAAAACGATGAAGGTGGATTCAGCAAGACCACTCTGTCTTTCAGTGGTTTTGTAAATGCAGATGCTGATTGGGCGGATTATGACCTTGATGGTGATCCTGACCTGCTCATATCCGGTTGGCCGGGTGGCGAGAGAAAAACAACTCTTTATAAAAACAACAACGGTAATTCATTTACCCCGGTTGATGCAGGGTTTCCGGGTCTTGACAGGGGATCGGTTGAATGGGGTGATTGCGACCATGACGGGGATCCTGACATCCTGCTTTGCGGAGATGCCGGTGGTTTCGGGGTTACGAAAGTATTCCTGAACAATACAACTTCGGCAGGAAATCCTCCACAGGGGCCATCCAATCTCCAGGCACAGGTGTCGGATAAAGAAGCTATCCTGACATGGGAACCGGGTTCTGACGAGGAAACGCCGGTGCAGTCGTTGCACTATAATTTGAATCTTTTAAAGAACCTTCCCTCCGGCAACCAGGTAATCGTCTCTTCGCTATCTCTGGATGATGGCACCCCAATGACAACGGGAACGGGGAACATGCAGGGCAATACGCGCTACAGGATAGGCGGATTGACTCCAGGGTCTACCTATATCTGGGAGGTACAGTCATTGGATCAGTCCACTTGTGCGTCCGGTTTTATAAACGGTGGAAGTTTCACAACCCTCGAGGCGATTTATACAGGGGTTCAGATTATCAGTGATAATGATTTTCGTTATGGGGAGCTGGATATGGGCGATTATGACAATGATGGTGACCTGGATATATTGATATGCGGGCGTGGTGACTACCATGGTATACACAGGTATTTTACGGAAATCTATTCGAACCGGAACGGAATATTTACCCGGGCAGATATTGAGCTGGAAGGTGTCGACCAGGCAGACATGGAATGGGGCGATTATGACAATGATGGCGACCTGGACTTTATCTTTTCCGGCCGCAAGTCTTCTGATGAGGAAACCTCCCTGTTTATCTATGAAAACCTGGGAGGCTCTTTCAGCGTTGTCAGTCATGATATTACCAGTGTCCGCAAGGGAGTGGTAACATGGGGTGACTGCGACAATGACGGGGACCTGGACCTCCTGGTATCAGGTTGCCATGGAAGCGATAACCTGGTGACTAAAATTTATATCAACCAGGGAGATAACCGGTTCGAGGAACTGCAAATTGATCTTACTGGTTTCAGGTATGTGGATGGTGGCTGGGGGGATTACGACCACGACGGTGACCTGGACGTTATGTTGTCGGGCGAGGTGGAGGGTGATGAATATGCAACCAAGATCTATGAAAACCTCGGTGGAAACTCCTTTACTCCCGCTTCATGCAACCTGCCGGGATTGAAGGATGGTGCAGTTGCATGGGGAGACTACGACAGTGACGGGGATCTTGATTTTATCCTTACAGGGCGGGGAAATTACGATGAGTTGCAAGAGATGTACCCGGAGTTATTTACCGGGGAACCAGGTACTTTGTTTCTAACGGGTCGTCTTACCCTGGTCTTCCAGAATAAGGGAAGAAACAGGTTTGAGCCCCTGCCCACTTACTTCCCCGGGGTTTTTGATTCTTCCGTGCAGTGGGGCGATTATGACAACGACGGGGATCTCGATTTTATGATAACCGGGAATGGCGGTGAAAAGATCACCAGTATCTTTCGCAACGAGGGTCAGGATCATTTTGTGGAAAGCGGTATTGAATTACCCGGGGTTAGGGACGGTGCGGCGCGTTGGACAGATATCAACAATGACGGAACCCTGGATATTATTCTGTTCGGCTATGGGACCGGGAATGTCCGTTCTTACCGCAATAATATCCAGATTGTCAACAATCCGCCCGAATCCCCCGGAAACCTGGATGTCACAATGGAAGGGGCTTCTTTCAATTTTCAATGGGATCGTGCTTCGGATGATTTCACTCCCTCCCCGGGTCTGACCTACAATCTCAGGATCGGAACGGTTCCAGGCGGAGAAGATATAAAATCCACTATGTCGGCGGGTGACGGAACACGCAGGGTAGTGAGGATGGGCAATGTCCAGCAGGTGGATACATGGACCCTGAGCCTGGAAAGTCTTGCAGGATCGCTAATCAATAGTGGGTTGTATTGGAGTGTTCAGGCCATTGATCATGGATATTTGGGGTCTGAATTTGCGACCGAGGATTCTATTGATCTCTCATGCAGCATCGAAGAGGTTGTTGATGTACCGCATGACCAGGGCGGGAAAGTGATTATTCGATGGAAGGCATCCGGGCTGGATATTGACAACAGCTTCCTGACCCATTACAGCATCTGGCGGACGATCGATTCAGACAAGAAATCGATGGTGGCGAGCGAAGCATGGATGTCGCTGCTGGCTGGGACCGGGATATATACGGTAAATACAGATGCCGGACAGATCCTGAGAACCACAAAATCCAAGGGCAAGGCGACCTACTGGGAATGGGTAGCCAACCAGCCGGCGCACAAGCTGCCGGTGTATGCTTACACCTGCGCCACGGTTAACGATTCCATGGCGGGGAACGATGGCATGCACAGCTTCATGGTGTCCGCCCATACCAGCAATCCGGACGTGTATTTCGACTCCAGGCCGGTGAGCGGATATTCGGTCGATAACCTGGCACCGCTTGCACCTATGAACCTCTCGGCGCGGCTTGTGGATGGCACCGTGCAGCTGAACTGGACCGCGAATGCGGAAGCTGACCTGGCAGGTTATGCCGTGTACCGCGATACGGAAACCGGTATTGACCCGTCGGCTGCACAACCCATCGCGGTAACCAGGGGTGCGGCGTATACCGACAGCGACCTCCCAGGTGACGCATCGGCCTACAGTTACGTGGTCTGTGCAGCGGATATTCACGGGAACCTCAGCGAACCCGGCAATGAGGTGGTGGTCATCCTCACCGGTATCGCGGATGAGATACCAGGTGCACCAGGTGTATTCCAGCTCTTCCCGGTAGCGATCGATCCCTCGGGTAAGCATGCACGCATCACCTTCGACCTGGCTGAAACCACCCACGTGAACCTCAGGGTGATCGCGGCCGACGGCAGGGTGCTCGAATTCCTTGTGGACGATGAAATGCGGGTTGGAAGACATATGATAGAATGGACCCCGCCTGTTGCACTGCCTCCCGGTGTGTACCTGGTTGAAATGTGCACGGAAGAATATCGCGGCGCAGAGCGGGTGGTGATCACCGGCAGGTAGAGGCTGAGTGTGCGCCGTTCGGCAAAATACACCTGAAATCCGCGCGAGCGGATCTTCGCGAAACATGCCGTGCATTTTCTTAGATTTTGCACACTTATGAAACAATGCATTGATTATTTCGAGCTGCGCCACTTAATTTCTGTACAATCTGTCAAATGCCAGGTCAACATAACCGTGTTCTCCTGTGGCTGTTCGGATTCCTGTATTGACATCTGTGTCATTGCGCATAGAAGAACGCTTGACACCCTGACAACCTTACCATCACTGGTTCCCAATTTCAGATTTGCAGTCCAGGCAAAAATCCCTGTGCACACTTAATCCTGCGCCACATTCACTGCATTTCCATCGATCCTCTTCATTTTTCAGAAAGGCTTCGAGACCATGCATTTTAATAAAGGCCAGGTTTTCCAGCATGCTCATCCTGTATTTTGAACGGTATCGTTTATCCAGGTTCTTTAGCCTGGTGCATGGGTATTTTTCACAATCATAACAGAATCCGGATGCGGTTCCCGAGAGATATTCACAGTTAACAATTTTACAGCTCCAGCAAACTTTCGGCTTATTTGTATCATCAATTTTAAAACATCCACCGCAAGGTTTTTTTTCCCGCAGATAACCAATACACAGACCGCAATTCATGCCACAGGCAGCAATGAGACCCTGGTATTTATATGCAGTATTCATGTGGTATCGCCTGTTCCGTTACAACTGGTGCAATCCTTATCGAGATATCCACTGCGCATGCTTCCATCTTCAGGGAGTCTAACGATTTTCTCCAGCCCGAAACGGGTCTCGTAAGTGAGTAACCCGGCATTGCGATAGAGGTATATCCGGGCCTTCAGCGTATCTCCCGAAATTTCGGCCCTGAAGTTGTCTTCCAGTACCTTTTCCGGAATGGATTCCGCTTCAATATGCAATTGCATACTGAATGTCGCATCCTCTTTCGAAACAGACGTAAAATCCATGATAAGCTTGTCCCCGTCTCTTCTTATGTTGTGTTCCATATTGCTGCTTTGCGGATCCAACAAATCTTCCAGGGAGGGATTGAACCTGTTTCCGTCAATTACACAGTCTATCGAGTTGATGGAACTGCGACTGAAATAATAGGGATCATCTGTTCCGGGACTGATCAACAGGTTTATTTTGGACATCCTGTGATCAATATCTTCAGCAGTGGCCATTCGCATGAGGCTGACCGGATCCATATTTTCATTACCCTGCATGACCGGTGCAATGCCAAATACCGGGAAGCAAACCAGGTAACCAGAATTTCCGGTTTTGCGAACAGTTACTTCATCGAAATAAATAATCCGTGCATTGCTGCCGGTACTCAACTGGATGTAATTTTGATGGGTATCATCCCCGTATACACGAAAATCCTGACAATTATCCCTGTCTTGCGCATTCAGTAGAGCAGTCGGGAGATGCAGAAAGATGAATACAAGGAAAGTGAAAATGACGTACGTAATACGTTCTGATTTCATAACAGGAAAATAGTTATTAGTTTGTATAGCAATCCAGACAATAATGAGTTAAGAATGTTTATATCTTTTTTCAACAACGCACCTGGAAATCGATCGAAGAAAGCGAATTGGCAGCCCGCGAAAAACTCAGGGACGCGCTGGCCGGCGTTTTCTCCAAACCAGCCATGTTATTAAAGAAAAGAGTGACATGGAGGTGATCATTTCTATGAAATGTGCCCAGCGAACCTGATCCGGGAAGAGCGCATTCGGGATGATCAAAACGATTGCTGTTGTAGCATAAATCAACAAAAGACTGACAAGAAGTTCCCGCTTCCTGTTCCTGAACATCAACACGATAGGCAAACTAAATATAGAAAATAACAACCCTCTTAAGAATTGAAATGGAATAATATAAGAATCCTGCATATTCCCCGCCATCACTTGCATAAATGAATCCTTGTCGGCAGTGCCCGAATAAAATTCCCTTACATCAGCAAATTGCCAGGCTACAAAATATCCAAACAGAAAGTAAATCAACAAGTAGATCAAAGCCAGTAGGGCAACCCTGGGCAATATGAAATTTAATTTGATTTCAATATCCGGTTTCCCTTCAGAAGAAGATCTCTTGATACCTGCCAGCGTAATGGGAATGATGACAAGTAATGCGATAACATTTGTCAGCATGATTAACCATCCGTCTGATTTCGATAAAGCTTCAAAAGCATCCTGGAAAAATATCGTTTCGATCTGTGTCATGAAACCATAAACAGCAATAAATACTGCGAGGATTGAAAAGCTGAGCCATTTTTTATTCCATGTAGATTTTTTCCCGATATAAAGTACGGAGGACGTTATCCATACATGTACAATAAACAGGTAAATGAGATCTGTCGGGTCTGAGCCCTGGCTCATTTGCTGAAAGGATTCTGAGAATGGGATAACAGCACTGGCGATAATGTAAATTACAGTGGCCAGCAAACTAATTCCTAATATCTTTAATGCTCGTTTCATATCGTTTACTTTTTGTCAGATGGTGTTCCATTTTAAGTCTATGGAACCGACTTCTTCCCGTGTTAATTCAACTTCATAAAGTTTTATTCTTACAACCATACATTTGATCAGCTGCCTCCCCCTCCAAATACAGGCTGCATATCGGGATCTGTCTTTCTGTGTTTATAGTTGTTTATTTTATAGCTCAACGAGAGCGTAATCACCGGGCTGTCCATGTTGTAGGTAAATTCCGTATAGATGTGCTCACCCTGGGCGTTAAATTGTGACTTCATCGTGCTGAAAATATCCCGTGCATTCAGGGTTACAGACAGTTTCCGTTGAAAGAATTCCTGGTTGATGGCAGCATTGAATCCATACAATTCGCTTCTCACTCCCTGGGAGGTGATGGTGGGTGCATTGTAAAACCCGGAAAATTGCAAGCGGGTGGATGGACCGAATTTTAAAGAGGTATTCAATTGAAAGTCCGTTTTAAGACTGTTGGCGTCAACGCCTTCACTGATTTCTTCCCCTTCAATGGAGTAATTGTAAATGTTTGCGCTTGCATTGATATTCAGCCATTTGGCAAAACGAAGATTGGCGGCAATTTCAACGCCGTAAGCATATGTTTTATCGAAGTTGATCGTCTGAATCGCAGCCCTTCCTTCATCATCCAAATCTATTGTTCGCTGATAACTGTTATTGGTTTGCCGGTAATATGCTTCGGCGGAGGCATAACCGACGCTGAAACGCTGCATGTAATTGAGCTCATATGAATCCGTGAATTCGGGTTGAAGATCTGGATTTCCACTCTGCCACATGTAGCTGTCAGAGTATATGGGAAACGGATTCA
>CAYOSB010000117.1:0-11892 GCA_964406495.1 uncultured Bacteroidaceae bacterium
TAAAAGAATGGTCCGTTTCATAGATATTTTTTTTTAGTTTAGGATAGAATTTATTTCTCTTCGCAATCAATCTATTCGTGCATAACTTATGCCAAGCATTGTCATTTTATATGTTATAAATCTCCTGCCTGGAATGTGTCCGATTCATGATACAATAAAGCATTGCCTCATTAATGAATCATTTGGCAAAATAATTCCACACAATTTATAAACATTAAAAAAAAACACCACCACCTGATTGTAAAAAAGGAAATATTGCATAAATAAAAGGTAGGATACTTTCAGTTGATGCCTTTCATGACTTGCATTTATTCACGGATCTCCCGCATCCAGTCATAGAGTTCCATGGCGGCCTCAGAAAGATTCTCAATTTCCCAGTCCCCGTCCTGTTTCAGGAGGATGCGTTTATAGGTTTCTCTATCGGGATCATATTGCAGCGCATAATAACTCCAGGAACCAGCATCCGCCATCACATTTTCCGGTTCAGTGAACTCCCCTTTTGCGGCCGTATCGATCAGTTGTGCTTTCCTGATCAGGACGCTGCGGTCCACTTTTGTAATGACAGAGTCAGCCCGTGATACGTAGTTTTCGATCCCGGGAATCTCAATGGCTGCATCCGTGCTGGGCACCATCCATTTTTCCGGAACTTCAAAATAGCGCACTGTTCCTGTAGAATCCATCAGCCATCCATTGTGCTGGTAGCCCCAGGCAAAATTGATGTATTCAAACAGGAAAAAATATTCCTGGTCAGGAAGCTGTTCGTTGGTATGCAGCATTTCCTCGCAACCTTTCCCGGTGAGGATGATCGCTGCAAGAACTATATATGTGGTAATTGATTTCATAATCCACCATAACTGGTACTGAATTAAGGATGAAATTCAGAACAGCAAGGTTGCGTGGAAAATTACAGGAACATTTATCCTGAACGGGTCTTTGCGGGAAAGGGGCGCAACGCATTGTTTGGACTGCAAGGAGCCTGGAACGCTTCATCAAAAACACAAGCCATTCAGGACTTTCCGGGTCTTTCAGTTGCATCCCCACTGCCTTCGTCTTCCAGGTTCTTCAGCAAGGGGTCGTTCTCCCAATCCTCCCCCTTTCGAGGTACAAATTGATGACCAAAGATCCTTCCGCTGGTTGCATTATAGATCCTCACCGCAAGTTCCACAAGATCGTCCAGTTCATCTATCCTTACCTCAGGCAGGACCTGAACCGGATCAGAGTGGGCATATAACCTGTCCCGCAGGGTCCTCAACCTGTAAATCAGATCATCGCGTTTCCCAAGCTCCTGGTCCAGGTCATTCACCATTCGAATCAGTTCAGCCTTTCCTGTTACCAGCCCAGCTTTCCCCCTGTTTTCCTTCAGCAGTTGTTTCAGCCGGTTGTTGTACTTGTCATATCTCAACCGGTTGAAAAGCTTTCTGAAATTTCTGCGCTCGGTGTCTTTGTTCACATAAAGCTTACACAATTGCACCACTAGGGTGAATCGGATGTGCTTGCTAATATAGGTGCCAAATGCATCCGCTGTCGCCGGCTTCTTTTTCCTGCTCTCAACAGCTTCGATCCGCTTCAGATTGCGTACGGATGCACTGACATCGGAAATTATTTTTTCCGTGTCCTCAAACCAGGCCTGCAGTTGTGCGCTTGTCAGGGTTTCTGTCATGAAAAGGATGCTGAATTTGTGTTTGTTCCTGAATTGTATCTACTCCCGATTTATGTCTGCTTTTATAGTACATATGCTCCGGAACCAGGTTGGCAAAAAAATACATTTAAACCTACAAAAAATTACCAAAAGGTTGATCTGAAGATTAAAAATCATGAGAATCATTGGACCTGCTTTCCGCGATGCATAAATTTCATTGCCCCGTAATATGGAAAGCATCTCCGGATAACTTCATTTTCAACATGATGGTAACAATTCTGAAAATATAATAATATGACAGGTGATTCGTTTTCTTTTAATTGTTTTTAGCATACATTTGCTCCCCGAATTCCATGATAAAACAATACCAGAACATACAGCGCACATTACTAAAGGTCATTCAACGGGTGAAGCAGCGAAGGCTGATCCTTATATTGAGCCTGGCAATCGGTTTGTTATCGGGTATTGCAGCAATAATACTGAAAAACCTGGCCCATTTCGTCGAACACAGATCCAAGGAAATGTTACTGGCAGAGGACTCTTCAGGTGTAGGATTCCTGATGCCTGTACTGGGGATCTTCCTGACCATGCTGTTTGTCAAATACCTGCTGAAACAGGATATCGGACATGGCGTCAGCAAGATCCTGTTTGCCATCTCAAAACGAAAGGGCCACCTGAAACCACACAATACATGGTCCTCCATGGCAGCGAGCTCGCTTACCGTGGGACTGGGTGGTTCTGTGGGACTTGAGGCGCCGATCGTACTCACCGGCTCCTCCATTGGATCCAACATCGGTCACCTGCTGAGACTCAATTACAAGACGATCGTATTGCTGATCGGATGCGGTGCTGCAGGGGCCATTGCCGGAATCTTCAAGGCACCCATCGCGGCATTGATCTTTGCCTTCGAGGTGCTGATGCTGGACCTCACCGCTTTTTCCATCGTACCCCTGCTGATCGCATCTGTTACAGCAGCGACCGTTTCCTATTTCTTTCTTGGTGAGCAGGTGGTTTTCTCCTTCACGATCAGCGAACCATTCGTTATGAGCAATATTCCGTTCTATATCCTGCTGGGATTATTCACCGGGCTGGTCTCCATCTATTTCACCCGCATGAATATGTGGGTGGAGCACAGCATGGGTCATATCAGGAATACCTTTGTGCGTACGCTGACCGGCGGGTTGTTGGTAAGCGGACTGATCTTTCTCATGCCACACCTTTTCGGGGAAGGGTATGTCACCCTCAAAACCCTGCTTACCGGGCAATCGGACGCACTATTTAATGGCACTCTTTTTGAAAATTTCATCGGTGAGAATGGGTTGCTAATTATCCTGTTCTTTCTCATGCTCGTGATATTCAAAGTCATTGCGATGGCACTCACCACTGGTAGCGGAGGGGTCGGCGGAGTCTTCGCACCCGCACTTTTCGTTGGCGCCATGAGCGGGGTAACCGTAGCCAAGGCCGTCAATTTCTTTAAATCCACCGGCATTTCAGAAAACAATTTTGCCCTGGTAGGAATGGCAGGCGTGATGGCAGGCGTGATGCATGCGCCGCTAACCGCCATCTTCCTCATTGCCGAGATCACCGGGGGGTATACGCTCTTCATTCCCCTGATTATCACCGCTACCATCGCTTATGTAACCATGCGCAGCTTCGAAGGGCAATCAATCTATACCAAGCGTTTGGCCGAACGGGGAGAGCTGATCACCCACCACAAGGACAAAGCGGTGCTGAGCATGCTGACGGTGGAAGAGGTGCTGGAGAATGATTGTGAACGTGTTCCCGTCGATGGCAAACTCCGTGACCTGGTCCATGCCGTATCAAAATCAAAACGGAATATCTTTCCAGTGGTGAATGATCAACAGGAACTTATCGGGGTGATTAGTCTGAACGATGTCCGGGATATCATTTTCAACACTGAGTTGTACGATAAGGTAGATGTCACCGAGATCATGCAGATTCCACCGGCAATTATCCGAAAAGATGAAAACATGAAAAAGGTCCTGGAGATCTTCGAGGAGACCGAAGCCTGGAACCTTCCCGTTACTGAAGATGACCGTTATATTGGATTCATCTCCCGCTCGAAAATTTTCAATTCCTATCGCAACCTGTTGAAAGAGTTTTCGGATGACTGAGGATTGCCTGGGGCCAGGCTTCCCGGATGTTTCCGAGTACCCAATGAAAGCTGCAATTATTGACTGAAGCCCTTTGAATCCCAGAAATTCATTCCTTTACCGCACATTCAATCCACCAGGAGAAAGTTATTGTCAACGTATTTTGCAGTAGATCTACTGCTTTTCCAGTTGATCTACTGATAATTCAGTTGAATCTACCGGTTTCCCACGATCTAAGAGACAGGTATCTTTTTCGGGTCAATCCCCGGAGCTAAGTCTGGTCGTTAATACACCACCAGCTTACCTGAAAGTTTAGTACCCTGCAGATGCATGAGGTAAACACCACGCTGCAGATCGGAAATATCAATTATCGTTTGCAGCCCCCGATCAAGTTGCACCGATTTCACTGGTTGTCCGTTGATGGAATAGATGATTAAGGTTCCGGAACCCTGCACTTTGTCAGACTCTGCCTTCTTTTCGAATTCAAGAATTACATATTCCCTGGCCGGATTGGGATGAATGCGCCATCCCGCTAAAGCGCCATCCGGTGGCAGTGCACCTAACATCAGGTTCGAATTTCCAGGGGTCATGTTCAGTTGTGACAGGAAGTTGTCACCATCCGGGAAACGGCCAAATGCAATATCGGCAGCAATGGCTCCGTAGCTGAGCCGGTCGATGACTGTAACTCCCTGCCTGGTGACCTGTCCGATTCCAACACTGCCACCCCCTGCCGGCAAGTTAAAATCGAGATGCAACGGCCCTTGCTCCGGATCCCTGTCCGCCCATAGCAGCTTGAATCCACCTGCCTCAATAATCGCCGTATCCCCCGAAAAATAAGGTACCATGGTCACCCGCTCTTCTTTCTCCCCGTATATGAACTGCAGTCCGCCCAGGTCTACAGCAAAAGGATTACTATTATACACCTCCAGCCAGTCGTCGAACTCTCCCGCTTCATCCGGCAATGCGAAATCATTCTTCGCCATGAGTTCATTAATATACAGGCCTGTCACTTCCTCATATGTGCTATTATCTTTTCCCGGTGTTCCCCCGGCAATGTAACTTGAGTGCCAGCGACCTGCGCTGCCGGGTATGTTCCCGGGAAACAACTCCAGTGTGGCCCCCTTGCCATTCGGACCATCGGGCCAGGGATGCTCCGTGTCATACTCCAGTGCATAAACCAGCCTGTAAGTGTCATCATAAATGCGGATCAGCTCACCGTCGCTGCTCAGACCATAGGCCATATTCCCGGAAATACCATTCCTTCCCGGGTAAAGTTGCTGCAGCAAATCACTGCTCCTGGCAGCAACCATATACGCACCCGGTGCCAGCGAAATTCCGTCTCCAATTACAAATTCGTCGCCATACTCCTGTCCTTTCAATACCCAGCCCGAAAGCTCAACAACTTCGCTCCCTGCGTTGAACAACTCTACCCAATCTGCACTGTTGAATGCCCTGTGGGAATTGTAATTGATTTCGGTGATTATTATATTATGATCAGCGGGTTCACTGGCAGCAAAAAATGCCCCGATGTCCGCCCTTGTGCCATCCGGATCCGACTGGTTAGGGGTACCGCTGTTGATACAGGGCGATGTTTCAGTAAGGTAGAAATCAAGCGTTGCTGCACCGGCAAATTCCGGATCACCAAATAAATTATTATACCCCCTCAACGTGTCCCGTTCAGAAAGAGAGTAAGAGACTGTCAGTGTGGAAAGGTCATCCACAAATACCGAGGCTTCTATGCTGCCTGCGATGATCGTATTCTCCACCTGTGCTGAACCACCACCACTGCCGGTGTTCTTCTCAAAGACTGCAATCCCGGTACGGTTGGCATAGAGTGTATTCTGGTTAATGGTTGCATGTGACTCAAAATCCTTGATCCCGAAACCCTGGTTGCAGTCGACAATGATATTCTGCTCCGCAATGATCTCCGATCCCTGCCCGACAGAAATGCCTTTGTCTGAAATGCTCTTAATGGTATTTCCGCGGATAACGATGCCGGTGGAATGCTCGCCCATATCGATGCCGTCGCTGTTGGAACCAAAAAAGCTGTAGACCAGGTTGTCAACAACCAGCGCACCACTGACACTGTCCAGGTCGATGGCATCCGTATCCTCGTAAAAATTACCTTTCAGGTCACACCCCATGATCACCGCACCATTGCAGGCACGAAGGTTGATCAGGTCGCCTGTTCCCGCAGAAGAAAGTTTACATGAATCGATCAACACATCGCTTTTATAAGCATAGACAGGATGGACCACGCCGCTTATTTCAACGTCTTTCAAATACATCCCGCTGTGAACCGAAGTGATCGCCGCCCTGAAATTCCCGTACCCCATTCCGGAAGAAGCGTTTCGCAATACCGCGTGCATGACCAGTAAAGTATCCGCATGTTGCGCAATGATTCCTCCCCAGCGATGTGTTCCGGATGTGGCATGGTTGCCGGTCGGATGTATATGGGTCTCGAATACCACGGGATGTCCGGCAGAACCCTCCACAAACAGCGCCCCGTAATTAACGATGGAAGTTCCAGCAGGCATCCGGATGGTGACACCTTTACGGATGACCAGGGTATCCCCGTGGGGTATGATGAGGTTCCCCTTTGCCACCCAGGGCTCCGCAACATCCTCAACCACAAGCGTATTCCGGACAGTGTCGGGAAGCAGGTACTGTTCCTGCCTTTCAAAATGAGCAGTGATTAAAGTATCCCCCTCAACCATTAACTGGTAATCCTGGTCAGTGATCCCATTGCTCCAGCCGGTAAACCGGTATCCGGGATCAGGAAAAGCTTTCACATGCACAGGCAGTTCATCGAAAAAAGTAACAGCTGCTGAAGCGTCATCAACTACCCGTGAAGAAGCAACCAGGACCTTTCCGCCTTCAGTGGTCTGAATGACCACCTGGGAGGTATCGGCCAGGTTGAAATACTCCATGATGTACCGGTACATCCAGTTGTTCCTGTGGGTAGCAAATTCCCTGAGCGTCTCAACATGCTGCTGCCAGGCGGCTATGGAGACCGGCGATTCCCAACGCTGAATATGGTCCGGCATCTCCGGTGCAATGGTACTTTCCAGGCTGTCGATTACCGCCAGAACATGGGTTGTTGAAAGAAACGTGTCCATGAAAAGTGCCATGCGCTGCACAAATTGTGCTTTGAATGCATCATTCTCCATCAGTTGGCGAAAGAGCATCGTATACCATTCGGTTGCAACGGCTTCAGGCTCCAGTGCGGAAATAAAGCTGTTGCTGAAGTATGGTTCCCCTCCCGGACCGCCAAAGGCATGCTCCAGGTCAAAAGCAATCCAGCGCCATTGCGCGCCTGGCAGACGTTCCCTCCAGTACTTGTTGTTCACCTGCCATTGCTTGTACCCGCCCCAGATCTTGTAGCTCATGTAATTGATATATTCATCCAGGTCGATCCGGTCAGCTACCCATACGTAATTCGCAGCATTCCCAAGGTCATTGTTCGCTGCGAATGTAACCAATTCCCTGTACCGGTTGGCATCACCGCTATTTACCTCCAGGCTGTCTTCCAGGAAATCAACATGATCAGGGTTCACGCTGTGATTTCCCTGCAGGTATTCCTCGTTGAGCTTTTCCCGGATATTGAAAATGCCCCAGTACTCCCCGTTCATATACATGACCACCGGGCGATAGGCCTGGTAATCAATATCCACCTGTCCCCCGATCAGTGCCGCACCCAGCCCGTCCCTGAACATGGTAAGGTTGTTGTCATTGCCACCGTTGCGCAACACAAGACTTTCGAAATTGGTCATTGATTTGCCCGGAAAGAACGGGTATTGAAGCGTATCCTGTCCATACCTGTTCCGAAAAAAAACAGAAAGGGGTTTCTGGTCGAAAAGGAAGATCTGGGAGCCGAATAGCTGCAAACCGGCATTGATACCAAAGGCTTTGTCGCCCGTTTCTTCAAAATATTCCAGGTGGGCAAAGATCTCCCTGTTCTTGTAATTGTTCTGGTACAACCCGAAATCAAAACCCCAGAGGTTCTTGTGTTCCGTAGATACAGACAACACAGGAAGTTCGGTGTCCTGACCAATAATATACGAGGCTGTCACTACCTCGCCGGGCAATTTTCCTTCTTCAAAAAACCTGGCTTTGATCACCTGGCTGAAATGCACAGGCAGGGGAGAAGTGTACCGAGGTGAGGAACTGTTGGGTTCGGAACCGTCGGTAGTATACCGGATGGTCCCTCCTTCAACAGGAGCTTTCAGTGCAACTTCCCGGGTTCCCACTTCAATAGTAGCTTTCAGTGCAACTTTCCGGGTTCCCTCTTCGTCAGGGGGCTCCAGTGCTACTTCCTGTGTTTCCCCGTACATTCCTCCCGGCAGGGAGAACTGCGGAGAAGCAGACCGCGTGAACGATTCTGAATAATACGTGCTGTTTTCTGCCCCAGGGGTTGGCTCTCCCAGGTAGACCAGGCGACCGGGATTCCCGGGCTGTCTTCCGAAAGTAATGTCCTGCTCCTGGTCGCGCAACAGGATATGATCCACCACCTCCAGGTCGGGATCAACCAGCAGGATTTCCTCACGGTCGCGGTTGACCCGAAAATTCAAATGGTATTCCTTCACCGTGATCTTATGAACCTCGGTAAACTCAACATACGCGGTCTGCCCGGGAATCACATCCCGGTCATCGGCCCAGAACAGCAGGTAACCGTTGCCAGGGATCACTGTGTTTTCCGGGATCTCCCACTTATTCCGATTGCCCGGATCATCGGTCAGGTACCAGCCCGACAGATCGATCGCAGCGCTGGCTTGATTGTGCAACTCTATCCAGTCGGAGAAGGCCCCGAAATCGCTGTCGTAATTCCATTTCGTATTGGAACTCATCACTTCATTGATAACCAAATGGTCCTGGGCGACAGCGCTTGTGAATAACAGGATTGCCGGAAGAATAATTATGGTCTTGAAAATGATGTGCCTCATATCAAAAAGATGCTTTGAATTTAAAAAACCCTCTATATACAGGTTCTGTCAACATTTCTACCGACCCGAAATGATGAGCCGCCGGATACCGGCATTGCTCCCGGAAGTAATGGAGACCATGTATATTCCAGGTGAAAGACCGGAAAGATCAAGTTCCGGATTATTTGAGAAATTCTGCAGTGAACCAATCCTCCTTCCATGCATATCAAACAGTCTGATCACAACTTCAGCGGCATCACTGCCCAGGTCGATTCTCACCTTGTCCTGCGCAGGATTAGGATAGAGTCTGAAAGATAATTGCAATGGATCCGATATTCCGCCAGGTGCGCCAAGCGCAGGGCTACGCGCCAAAAATGTAAATAGACTCCTGTCATAATAAGTTCCCGAAACGTGCTGGAACACGGATAGTTCAGCGTTGTTAATAATCTCCTTTTCTTCAACGGTCAGGCTGTAACTTTCAAAGATGCCGCTGTAATAGAGATCACCGTTCCAGGCAAGCCAGATGGCGGTTGGAATATCTTCCAGGCTTCCGCTAATGCTTTCTGCATTCCTTAATTTTCCCGTTTTGTCGATCTCCATGTAGAAGATGTCCTGGTAGATGGGACAGTTGGAGGAGGAATCAGCATTGCGTTGCAGCTGGTAGTCTCCCAGGTCCATATGGTCCAGCAGTAACCCCCCGATTAACACAATGCTCCCACCCTGCGCATATGCATCGTACGCCAGCGCGCCCACATGCTTGTGCCCCCAGAGGTTGGACCCGTCGAGATCATATGCTCCGTAATAAAATGCACTTGTGGTATCGATCGTTCCACCGTTAAAAATAGTGCGGTACTCCTCCCTGCTACCGGCAACAAACAGGGTGTCATTGTTCCGTATAATGCGTTCGGCACGGTAAAGCGCAGTATCCTCGATGGTCCAGTCTGTTTTTCCACCAGGACCTATCCTGACCAGGTACATCATATCCCGGTATTCACTCCAGGTAACCGGATCCGGCTCAGTATGAATGGCCTTGCTGCCGGCAAGGTACAGGTTGCCTTCCTTATCGGAGGTGATGTCGTTGAACCGATACTGGCTGCCATTTTCGCCTTCCTCACCCACCAGGTCCGCCTGGAGAAAATTACCATCTTTGTCGATTACCCCGTAATAGCCTTTATAATAGCCTGAATTTACGGAAAGGGAAATATTCCCGAAGGTAATCTTCGCTGCGCTGGTGGAACCGGAAAACAGAATTCCCCTGCTCCCGGCAAAACGTACAGCGGAAGGCCAGGCATATGTGGTGAGGCCCTTGGAATGTCTGAGCCATTGCAATTGACCAGCAGGGCTGAATTTAGCCACATAAATATTATCCCTCCATGCACTTGAGATCGTCTTGTCACCAATATTAAACAAACTGCTGCGAAAATGACCGGTGATATAAATGTTACCTTCATCGTCCAGGCAGATCCCGTCGACATATTCCTCTTTTTCCCCGCCAAAGGAAAGCTTCCACACCAGGTTGCCGGCGGTATCGTATTTCAACAGGAAGACATCCGTAATGCCATTATTGATCAGTGTATTGGAAGCATCCAGGTCCAGCTTCCCGGAAGAGAAAGTCCCTGCGATAATGGCCTGGTTTTCCCCATCTGTGACCACACCCGTTATTTCAGTGTTCCCCTGTTTACTTCCTAAGCTTTTCACCCAACTTTGTGCAAATGCTGTGTTGGAGGTAAAAGCCACCACGACGAGTAAGAGTAACTGCTTTATCATTTGTATTCCCCCTGACATTTTAACTCTTTGAATATAAATATACTACAAAAATATGTTGCATGAAAAGAGCCAGGGCAAGAATCCCGTGACACATGCGCTTCAGAATTCTATTCTGACTTCATTTGACTGCATTGATAAAATGTTAAGGTGCGCTTCAAACAGCTGTCCAATGAATTATCATAAACAGGTCAACGAACCCATTGTTGGGGGGATTTCATGCAATACTATTTGATATAGGGATGAAAAAGACAGGCCCGGGGTTGCCTGCACCTTAAAAATCCGCAATATTCCATGGGTTTTCTATGCGAAACAAATGATGCTCCAGGTGATAGGCGACAAGGGTTTAGATTAGGTAAGACATACCTGACCGCAGTGTCTCCAGCAGCTGGTTCATGAACCGGGCAGCAGGCGCTCCATCGACGATGTTGTGATCGAACGAGCCGGTGATGCACAGGAATTCACGTTCCTCCTGGTTGCCGTTGCGGATCACCATGCGCTTTTCAATACTCCCCACGGTGATCAGTACAGTGGCACTACCATGGGGAATGAACCATACCGGCTCCCGGCTGAACATCCCTACAGCCGTGACCGCCACCTTGCCGTATTTCTTTGCCATCCTGATATTGCGATCGGCGATGCGCACGAATGATTTCAGAAGAAATGCAGGAATGAACCTGATCCAGCTCATTCCCTGCATGGCACCCAGTCTTCCAGGATCCCCGGGGTTTTTCGATCCCGCTTCCCTGATCCCGTCGCTGATCTCCTGGTAGCTCTTCTGATCAGCATGCCGGACACATACCGGCTCAGGCACACTTTCTCCTGCAAATTCGCGCTCCACAAGCACACTGATGTTCACATCTTCCAACACGATCAGGCGGTTGTGCCGAATAAATGAATTCAGTTTTTTATGATCGGCAATGACCTCCGCCAGGCACTTCACCACATAGGCAGTGAATGAAAGCTTTTCACCGGTTCTTTCAAAATGATCACGGATCAGCCGGCGGGCTTCCGTTACATCCGCTTTGGCAAGACTGTGAATGATGTTCTTGCTGTGGGAAACCGAAGCTGAAGCCGCCACCATTTTCCGGTTGAAACTTAAAGGCTCTGAAGTATAACCAGGTCTGCCAGAAGTAGATCGCTGAGTGCCTGGGTAGAGTCTCCCGCGCCCGGAATTCCTTGCGCCAGGGTCAGAGGCTGCATCCGCATCTCCGGAAGTCATTCTGCTGTGTTCATTGGCAGGATCCGTACTTCCGGAGGACTTTCCGCTATGGTCATTGGCAGGATCCACGCGTCTGGCTGCTGCTGAAGCGGACCTTGAACCTGGACCTGGATTTCTTGTTCTTTTCATGTTGCTTCCTGCTTTTTTGCCTTTACCCACGATTCGAAATCCAGTTGTGGCCTGCCCAGTGGGTACAATTCTTTCTCAGGAACGACAGGTTCGGGCACCCTC
>CAYOSB010000118.1:0-1704 GCA_964406495.1 uncultured Bacteroidaceae bacterium
TCCAAAAGCTATACTGCAGGACAATCCACATCCCGGAGCATCGTATCCCAGCAATGCCAGAGATCATCACCAAATTTACGCTGATCCTTCACACGCCCTGCATGGGTCTCGGTGTTCCATTCAATAAAGGTTGTTGTATCATTTGAGATCGTATAATGGGCATCCAGATTCAACTCCGGATCAATACCAAAATCGATATATCCATTGAACAGGTCATTTTCCGGATCAATCACCGTGTACCTGATGCTTTTCACACCGGTTTCCAAATTTTTCTGGTAGGTGATATCCAGGTATTCTACAGGATTTTCCGGACTGTGATTCAGGGTCCAATGCGCTTCTGTATGATCATACCTGATCACCCCTTCAAACCACTTGAATGCTTTGGAATTCCCCGATTCGGTAAGGTACATCTCCATTAAAAAAGTCTCTTTATCAATCCTGGATCCCACCAGCCTGGCCATAAAAGTTCTCTGATGCACCGTTTTACTGTAATTCCATTCCCAGGTCTCGTCGCCCAGGTATACCGGATCATTATTGAATGCGGCCCCGTATGCAACAGTAGGAACTACAATATTTGCTGCAACTACAGTATTCCATACGACGATGGATGTTGCTGAATAAAGCCAATTTACATAAGTTGTATCGATATCAGCACGTTTCCTTGTATTGGTCGGAAATTGATCCCAGTCAATGACGAGTGATTCCGCTGGAGGTAGTTCCATGGGCACAGGAGCCTTTTCGCAAGACGATATTGCGAACATAAGTCCAAAAGACAGAATCATCACATAAGATATGGGTCTTAGTATTTTCATTTTTAAAGTATTAATTAGACATTCCTCATCCTTTTTACGTATATAACGTAATATCGTTACTCCGATTGCTAGTTGCAACAATCATCATGCCAATACAGCTTCTTGCAAAACTAATTCAATATAATGAGGACCCGCCACATGATTTCCTCCATGAAGGTCCCGCGGACAACATAGGATCCGGGAGGTGCAGGGGTGGTCACACGGATACTGTTCGCACGCTGTTCCCATGTTGCAGGAACCTCTTTCCCTGTAAGATCCAGCATGACCAGCTGATCTGTAGAAAACTGATCATTCGATGATTTGATGTAAAATGTTCCTGTTGCAGGATTGGGATAGACCGTGATTCCGGTTGCCTGGTGCATCATTTTAACAGAAAGTGTGGTGACTTCGAAGGGATAAAACGACAACTGCACTACATTACCGGCGGTATCGGAAACACCGCTCAGAATAAGTGAATAGGTCCCATTTGACAACCCGGAAACCTTAAGTAAAACTCCAGCCGGATTATCGGGGTTCAATGTTGCAGGGCCTACCTCCACGGCGCCACTAATGTTATAATGTGATGCATCAGAGGCATTCAGACTATCGAGTGGTTCATTGAACCACAATGCGATTGTTGTTGCACTTATCACAATGATACTGTCCAGTACGGGCGGGATATCATCTATGATTTCACCTCCTTCATCACTGTACATCTGCTGAATGAATTCCGGGTGATCAATAAATGGATTCCGATTCCCCTGGAGTGCAAAGACCGCATCATTCCTGTCGGTCTCTTTTTCGCTCACAGGATCATTCCTGTGCCACTGCATCAGCATCTCCCTGGCCCATGGCTCCGGTTGTGCACCATCCACCATCGGGCTGCCGGACCACCCGGCATCTTCACCATAGT
>CAYOSB010000118.1:1714-11873 GCA_964406495.1 uncultured Bacteroidaceae bacterium
AATAAGTCCGTGCAAAATCTCCTTTATAGGCATCGATCGGCTCAAAGACGGTCCCGGCATACCCACTTACCGAGGAGGGCCCGACCATGCATCCATTCAGGGAGGTCCAGGAGGCATTATCAGTCTCACCGAACGGGAAGTTATTGCGCTTCCCGTTCACATAACCATCTGTCGGGTAAAGATGAAACAGGTCAGTATACATGGGACCGGCATCATTGAACCAGCTTTTGGGAAAAGAATGCTCCCGGTTGTAGCAACTTCCCTCCCCGCTGTAATTGCCGCACTGATCCGTGCCAAAGCTATACACATACTCCGGTTCTCCACCCGGGATATCCGAATACATATCCCAAACCGTCCCATCATCCCGCTTATCAGTACTGCGAAAAGCAGTCCACAACTGGGAATAGCTCAGGACCGTATGGTCATCAATGACCTCATGCAGTGCCTGTTGCAGCTCCTCCCCTGTTTTTCCCTCCGCCGCGGCGTAATAACCTTCTGGCTGGGCAACAAGCAAAGTACCTGAACCGGCAATCAACCAAAATAACAGGAAGGATACAACGCGTATAGCTAATGCAGCCGATCTCCTGACTGCTAAAGGCTCCTTATGTGCCGGGGCCATGCCTTCAATCATGGATCTGCTATGTATTGAAGTTCTCCCTGGAACTGGGAAACCTCCTCCTCCTTGTAGAATCCTTTTATTGGACAATAACTTTCCTGTTGACCACTCCTTCATCCAATTCCATTCTCAGGTAATACACCCCCGGTTCAATATCCCGGACCGATAATACATATTCAGCTCCCGGTTCTCTTTCGCTGCGCATCGTCTCCCTCCCGGTCTGGTCATACAGGCGGATGCTTCTGAACGTACGACCGCCTTCAGCAGTTACATGGATCATGTCATCCGCAGGGACAGGATACACGGATATATAACTGTCCAGGCTCATTTCATTCACACTTGCCGGCTTGTTCACATAGATCACGAACAATGCACTGTCACAGATAGCTGTACTGTTGGTCAGGCACACTTTATATACAACTGTATCGATTGCCTGGTTGAAACCCGGCTCCGGTGTATAGGTGATGGTGTTGTCCGTCTCAACTTTCGCGGTACCATGCGTGGGTGGTGTGCTGATGGACACATTCACAGCTCCTGGCAGTTCATCGTTGTACAATACATCATACCGGAAATTGGATCCTCCTGACATGGTGACAAAATCGTTTTTCAATTCAGGTTTCGGAACCACCAGCTGGCCAAAAGAGAACCGCTGTACAAATTCCTGGTAATAAGCATTCGCAACAGCCTGACTGTGAAAGATCAATGTGTTTTCATCATTCCTGAACTGCGCAGATGAACTCCAGTTGTGTGAACCGGTCAGCAGTATCGGGTCAGAATCTGCATGCCCCTGGTCCACGATCATATATTTATGGTGCATGATCCCGGTTTCACCTTTTAACCTGATATCATCTTCCAGGCTCGATTTCAAAATCTCCACAATGGGCTCACCATACTGGTCAAAATCATTGATCAGGACCTTGACATCCACCCCTTCATCATTCTTCTCGCTGAGATCATAGGCAATATCTGATTTTGTAATGAGCATGGTGGCAATATGAATCGAATGATCGGCAGTAGCAATCTTATTAAGGATCTGGTTGTGGGTGCCATCGGAAGGGCTGAAATAGCATTCAACACGATTTCCCCCGATAATAAATTCATGCGGCGTGTTATCTGCTTTGTCAGGTCCGAATTTTGCCCTGGCTGGATCCGGCTGAGGTCCGTCATTTCCAAACATCTCGTTGAATTCCAGTTGAAATGTTTTCGCCAGGCTTTTATCCTGCACGATAATCACATTGTTCGGATCTTCATTAATCTGGCCATCTGTAAAGTTGGTTGCGCCTGTCCAGACAAAGGACTTGTCGGGATCAGCTGCATTGGCATCAAACACGACAAATTTATTGTGCATGATCCCATAATCCGGGAATGCAGATTGCGGGCTTGCGATTCTGCCAATGTCTGCATGCAGGGACTCTACCCCGACAGCGTCGATATTGCTGTCATAGATCACCCTGACGGTCACGCCACGATCATGTGCAGCATTCAGTGCATCGGAAATACTTGATATTCCGTTGTTATTGAAATTGTAAATCGTAAAATCAATAGATTCTTCCGCGCGGTTGATATACTGGATCAGCGTATCGTCGATGGCATGGTCCAGGTATTGTGCTTCAAGCATGCCGAGTGAAACAGAATTGTCGACAGGCGCGTTGAAATAAGCAAGCACCTCGCCGGAGGATTCCGATTGCGTGATATAGACCTGCACAGCTGCCTTGATGGTATCCTGCTCCTTCACCGAAAAAGGCTGAAGGTAGATCAGTTCTGAAGGATCAAGACCGGTCAGGTCGATGGAGTGTGTTGTCGTCTCTCCTGTAACGGCCAGTTCTCCTAATTCCAACTCCGGCGTATTCCCGTAGAATGCCTCTGTTGTACCTGCAACATCCGTAGTCCAGGATACTGTAAAACCAGTCGTTGAAAGGTTCGTCATCACCGGTACACTGGTGAGGTTGATCACACTGGAAGATAGAATGTCGAACTGGTCACGGGGAATCAATTGATAGGTGTCATTATATGAACCCAAAGGAGCGACAATTGATACAGGATTACCTGGTATCACTTGTCCGGCCAGCTCTGAAGAAGAAATTCGTAATTCAGCACTCTCTCCATTGGCAGAAATAGTGTAATTGGTTGCAATCGTAAATTCTCCACTTGAGTTGAATGTAGCATTATCTATCCGTACAAGCATTCCTTCATATTCCTCCGCCAATTGTCCTGGAGTTAAAACGACCGGGTCCGGGATCGTATTCCCCGTGGAATTCACTGAAACAGAGGACACAGGACTAATTTCCAATAAAGTATTATAATCATCAAGAATACCTGTTACAGTAACTTCATCACCACGTTGTACATTTTCTAATTCTGAGGAATATACAGCAATACCTCCGGATGCATCCTGCATATAGCGTATCAATCCAAGTTCGTCCCCATTGGTAACAATACCTGTTACCGTTACTTCGGCTCCTTCTCCCATTGCCCTCGCGGCTGCAATATTATCCTGGGCTGCAACCGAAAAATACCCGGATAACAACAGGCCGATCATTACATATAGTTTCTTCATCTCTTTTTTCTGTCTATGTTAATTGTTTACAACACTAAATCTTATTTATAAAATTGGAGTGGTTACACAACTTCTCACTAATCTAAAAAGTAATTCCCAGTGAAGTGGTGAATCTTCTTCCCATACCAAAAAATACAGTGGCCGATTTGGCATCAAAATCCTGGAACTCTGAATAGGGACTGAATGAATCATTGTTCGTAGCATCCCATATATATTTTGTATCCAAAATATTCAACATCGAAAACCGCAGGTTGAACCTGATATTGTCAATCGCAGGGATCCTGAAACTGTAACCGGAATGAATATCAAATAAATTAAAATCCGGGATCACCCAGGAATCCTGTACGTTCCCTTCAGCATCGGTGGTTGCCTCCGGGGTAAAATCGGAATAATACTTCCCGAAATAGGTTTGTCTCAGGTTCACATAAAACCCCTTAAAAGGCTTGTACCTGATGCTGCTTCCCAGTTGTGTCTGTGCTGCATCACCGACATGTATGCCACGTGCATCGAAATCCAACTGTTTCAGAACTGCCTCATTGGTCTCATCGAGGTAAAATTGGAGATTCTCAACATAAGAATCCCAGATCCAGTCGCCAAAAGAAACCGTTCCCTGGAAATCCAGGTTATGCAGGATCTTATAAATAAAATCAAGCTCAATACCCATGTGCCGTGCATTCATCCCGGGAATATCCGCATACACCCGCTGGTCATTGTTGGCATCCGGGTCACCCGGAACATAGTTCGGATCTCCTTCCTGGAGGTTGTAGGAAGAATATACACGATTCGTGGGTTTGTTCTCCCACCGTGTGTAATATGCATTGGCCTGCAGGGTGAATCGCGATGAAAAATAGTTGTAACCAACCTCGATTGCCTTCACAAGTTCATTGTCCAGCTCATCCGCAAATTCGGTAGTAAAACCTTTGTAAAAATACCTGTAGGCACGCACGCGTGAGAGATATCCCAGGTTCATAAAAATACTGGATTTGTTGCTCAGGTTGTAGTTAGCACCACTTTTCACAGTAAAACCCTGCTTGTAGATCCAACCCGACTCTGCCTGCTCGAAATAATCAATCTTATTGTACCCGCTTACTGCAGTGGTGAGATTGACAAAAGCAGCGATCCTGTTTCTTGAATACTCCAGCTGACCGAAGATACCTCCCCACCTCACCAGGCCATCGTAATAGTAATTGATGGTATCACCAACTAACTTCATTGCATTGGCTGGATTGGAAAAATAATCGAGCCTGGTATCATTTCGATCAATCGCATAATCTCCACCAAGCAAGTCCCTGACAGTTGTGAAATGCACTCCTTTATATGATCTTAAATCAATTCCTCCACTCAGGTCTAAGAAAGAGTTAATCTTATAGTCAAATTTTGACAGTAATCCATACCAGAAATGCTCATTGTGCTGGCGAGTCATGTAATTGTTTGAATAAGTCAGTGAATCATCAATAGATGGACTGATGGGCCTGACATTCGTAGGAGGTTGCGGTTTCCAGTTTTTGTTGTATACCGACTGCCAATTGATCTGGCCGTAATAGGGATGCGTGGGATCATGATAAAGCTGCCCATCATTGATACTGCTCCTTGGCCGGTCGCCACCACCCTTCCCGAGTGAAAGATATAAGTTATTTGAGATGGAAAAATGATCAGAAACCGTCCAGAAGTCACGCAATGTAAACTGTGGCTTATGATATTGATTAACACGCTCGGAAAGTATTTCCTGGGGTGCATCCGGATCATTCTTATCCCTGACGAGTGGTCCCCAATGCTGGTTATATCTGACACCGGCACCAAAAATATTATAATCTTCATCTGCTTCTCTTAGTGCATCAAGGTCTATCCCTAAATCCTGTGCAAATACAGTGTCGTAAGCCGAAATAGGACGCTCGTAAGAACGCTGCTCATGCATTTGCGGAGCTCCCATCGCTGTCAATGTAAGCAGGTGTTTCTTGAATCGCTTATCAATTTTGGCATAGTAAAACCATCCTTCCGAGAAGGTATTGTCCACCCATCCTTCTCCACGCTTATAAGCACCTGCAAGTGTCACGCCCCATCCATTGGGCAGTTTCCCGCTGGTGAAACCCACATTGGTTTGCAGCTTGCCCTGGCTGTCGATGGATTGTTTGATGGAAGTCTCGCGCGTATTGTCAATCCCCTTGGTAAGAATATTGATCGTACCTCCTACTGATGGAAGAGCAAGCTGCGAAGCTCCCAGTCCGCGCTGTACCTGCATGGTGCGGGTGACAACATCAAGGCCAAACCAGTTGGACCAGTATACCCAACCATTTTCCATGTCATTCACAGGGATCCCATCAATCATCACCGCCAGGTTGCGCTGACTGAATCCACGTATAGTGATCCGGGCATCCCCATCTCCTCCTCCTTGCTGGGTGGCATATACACCCGGTGTGGTATTCAGGATCATCGGCAGATCCTGACCGGCCAGCTCCTCCTGTATCTTTTCCGGATTCACATTGGTGAAGGCCACCGGTGTTTCGCGGGATATTGCCATGTCTGCGGTAACCACGACTTCGTCGATGGTCATGGACTCAAGTTCTACATCCAAAAACACCGACCGGTTATCAACCGTGATCTGCCTGGTCGCTGTCTCATACCCCACGTATGAAATATTCAGTGTATATTCACCAGGTGAAAGTTTAAGTGAAAAATTTCCCTGGTAATCCGTCACAGTTCCCTGTGTAGGTCCATATACTACATTCGCCCCGATGAGCGGTTCTCCAGTCTGGGCATCTTTCACCAAACCTGTAACAGTATACTGCTGTGCCAACAGGGAGGATATCCCGAGGAATAGCAGTATAATAAATACAAATTTCTTCATTAAATATCTTTTGGAAATTGCTCCTTACCCGTTTTAATTCTTGATCAATTTTCTTGATAGCAGCCGGTCTCCGGAACGAACCCGCAGCATATACATGCCATCTGACAATTGATCGATGGAAAATTCCTCCTGTCGAATTCCCGACAGATCCCCGGATCTGAAAACCAGTTTTCCAGACATATCGTGAATGGTGACCTGGTCAATACCATCATCATAAGAGATATTTATGAATGATCCGGAAGGGTTTGGGAACATGTTAAACGATCTGATCACTTCAGCTTCCTCAATATCAGTTTCAAATTCACAAATGCAATAGTGCGCATTCAGGGAATCCCATTGATCGGCGCCACCAGGTACTGTATCCCATTCAAGGGTGACATTGAATTCTATTTGAGGCATGGTCTCGTTGGTAACTCCTTTTGTCACATTTGGCTTCCGCACCAGTGCGTGATCCCTGCTCCATATCCACCAGTCAAGGAAATAATAATCTCCTGGAATGATATAATTCGTAACATAAAAACTATCCTGTCCAACGATTTCATCATCCTCAAAAATGTTCCTGTAGATCCACTGTTCTGTGATTGAGGCCCATCCCACGTCATCCGAGGTCATTCCTCCACCAATAATACCAAACAGGTCGATTAGTACGAAGTCTGCTACATCCCCGTTTCCAACAGGATCCTTGAATAGTGCAATTGCATCATTCCCATTCATATAAGTTGGTGCGGGATAACCTCCATCCATTTGTTGTGCCATTGCTCTCAGTGAAGGATCAGATGCGGGTGATGTTCCACCATTTGGAAGCGTAAGATCTTCTGTCTGCCCGTTAACAATCAGGTGAGTACCATAGGGCTGAATAAATCCTTCAAGTTGTGTAGAATAACCATCACCATTCTCAATCGTTGTATTTCCATTACTTAACCTCGATAACCAATATGATCCAAGGTTGATCACTTCCTCAGTCGGGTTATAAATCTCAATCCCTTTATTGTTTCCGCTTCCTTCCAGGTATTCAGAGATAAACAACTCCGAACAGTCCTGGGCATACATTGCACCGGCAGCGATTCCCATGGCCACCATCAAAATAATTCTTCTCATAAATTTTAGCTTTATTAATTTCTTCTTTCCTGATCTTTTTGTTGAGTTGATTCAAATGAAAACAGATAAAGAACCGGAACGGCTTGTATCACCGTTCCGGTTCAATGACTGCCAGCAATTTATTATTGCTTCACAAATCTGATTACGCGGGTGGCTTCCTCATTTTCCATGCGGATCATGTACACCCCGCTATCGAGCGAAGAAACATCCATGGAAATGTGATGATCACCAGCATTATTCACTTTTTGAACTGCAGCACCGGTAATATCGTATACTGTCAGCACACGAATCTCTGAAGCATTCTCCAGGTACAGGGTATTGGTAGCCGGAACCGGGTAAATCTGTACCCTGTTCAGCATGGCATCCCTTGCACTTACAGCAACAGTGAATTCAATTGTGTAGGTCCTCATTGTAACGCCATCTTCTGCGGTCACCTCAACTGAAGTGGTCCGGGCAGCAGCATCACCTGAAAGATCAGTGGCATTTACAATATGCACAGATGCATTGTCATCTGTTGTGATGGCCGTAACCTCAGGTACTTCTGTAGTTCCTGCCGGCAATGTAATAGCGTAAGACATCGTCGCGGGTGTGAATCCTTCAACCGAAGTACCGTCTACCATCAGGTCACTGAGTGTGGCATCATCAGAAGGAACGAAAGGAACCAGCTCCTCAACATCGTCAGCAGACCTTGGCGAGATCTGTGCGTCTCCGTTGTATTCAAGAATAATACCTGTCACATTCGCTGAATCCGGGATCACGGTTCCGGTAAGTGAGGTACCATAGAAATGTACACGCAATATCATGGACTCCGTCTCACCGCTCAATGTCAGGTTATCCCCATTGGCAAAAGTAGCTGTACCATCGGCCTCGTCGATCGTAGCATTCTCGATGGTAACGAGTGTCGACTCGTACATATCAAGGTCTGCCTTGATCTGCGCAGGCGTAGCCACAGCCGGAGTGATCTCATTGCCTGTTGAAGTTGCTGCACCCGGATCAGCGGTCGGGTGGAACTGAAGCAGTCCGTTATATTCCTCAACGGTACCTTCCAGTCCTGTGATGCCATCACCTAGAGTATACGTAGTGGTAATCACACCCGGCTCATCATCAATCTCAACACCTCCGGTTCCGTCCTGGACATACTTCTTATTCCTGTAGGACTGCTGGAAGCTCAACCATACCTCGCCTGTCACAATATACTTACGCGTTTCATCAGCGCTCGCACGCAATGCACCCAGGTTCGCAACCTCAAGTATTGGGTTGAATGTGATACCGTAAGTCTTCGTAGTGGTACCATCCTGAGCGGTAACAACCACAGTGGTGGTCCTTGCTGCTGCATCTCCCGACAGGTCTGATGCAGGGGTTACCACCGCACTTGCATTTTCATCAGCAAGTGTATAGGTCACTGTTGGAACAGTGGTCGTTCCCGCAGGGAGTTCGACGCTATAGCTGAGTTTAGCATCATCGAATCCTTCAACACTGGTGCCATCCACAAGCAGGTCAGAAAGCGAGGCGTCTGATCCGGCTGCCAGGAATCCTGTTACCATGAAATCATCCACTTGCCATTGTGCAGATCCATCTGCGTCAGAGGATAAATACCTGAACGCAAAATATACTGTCCCACTATAAGAAGAAAGATCATATGCTCCTGATTCAACCCAGTCGTATCCTCCACCTGAGTAACTGAATTCGGCTGTAATATCGGTCCATGTCGCATTCCCAACACTTGTCGGATCATAAGTCCCGGAAAAGTCGGTTGATATGAGCACCTGGAGATCAGGTCCTGAGAAATTCATGGCGTTTATAAAACTGACCATATTCTGGGTCGACCCATCCAGGTTGATCGCTGGAGAGATCAGGTAATCATCATTGGCAGCAGGGAGTTCATTATATCCGTTGATGCTTGCATAACTGTTTCCTGAATAAGTTCCTTTAACCCATTCAGTAGTTCCCTCAATGCTTACTGCTGTAAATGGACTGAGATCTGTCTCGAAATCAGCCATCAACAGTACATCTGGCATCACCACTGTTGTTATCTCTACCAGTGAAACGGCATCCTGAACATTCGGTGTATCTTCATCATCTTCTGCAACTACATAAACATCATATGACGTCTCTACCACCAGACCTGCAACAGTCTCGGCAGTCGCTGAAGTACCTGCAGTAAACGATCCTGCTGCTACTGCAGCACCTCCGCCGCTTCCTGTTCCGGCCATCACTTCAGCCACGCTGGGCGCCGTTGCTCCGTCAGCAAGCACGACATAATATACCTTAGAGGTCTCGTCCAGCTGCGCCATCAGATCGAATTGAACATCTTCCACATTACTTGCCATTGGATAGCCAGCTTCCCAAACAGGGGCATCGTTATCGACAGGAGGTACTGAACCATTATGCGTTCCGGGTGTGCAGTCAGCAACATCTGCCGAAGCAATGGTCCACTCTGATGCTGTCCATATAGTATTCGGATTCAATACATCAGCATTCCGTTCTGCCCTGCTATTCTCATACTCCCAGGGCTGATCAGTACCATCCACATCAATGACGCCATAAATATCGTGAAGCGTCCCCGCATCCTGGTTTCCGCCTAAATACAACATATAGGCATCATTCCCATTGCCAGAGACTGTCGTATTGTACATATCGGCAGTGAACCCGAATTGTGCTTCAAAATCACCAGCATTATTGGCAATCACAAAGGGCTGCCCGGCAAGTATAGTTCCAGTAACCTGGAAACTGGCATAGTTTCCACCATTTGCCTGGCGCACAAAATAGAGATCCAGCGCGGTAAGATCAATGTCTGAAGCAGTTGGATTGAATAACTCTACAAATTTTGCATTGGCTACATCTCCCGGATCTGCAACCTCTGAAATGAATAAATCGCCTTCATTAACCTCCTCAATCAGCTCCTCAACATCGTCAGCAGACCTTGGAGAAACCTGTGCTGCACCATTATATTCAAGAACAATACCTGTCACATTCGCTGAATCCGGAATCACGGTTCCGGTAAGTGAGGTACCATAGAAATGTACACGCAATACCATGGATT
>CAYOSB010000119.1:0-8554 GCA_964406495.1 uncultured Bacteroidaceae bacterium
GCAAAATTCCTCACCAGCGGTTCCTTCTACCCACAGAAACCAGTACATACACCAGCGCTCCTCCACCGATTCCGAACACGATCGGGTCCAGTCCCAGCGGGAGATCAACTCCTGAAAGTATCAATGTCAGCGAAACCGCCCCTCCGGTGATCATGGAGTAAAATGCCGCGATAGGATCAGGGCGTTTATGCACCAGGGCTGCCACCACAGGTACGAACATCCCTGCTACCATAAATGCATAGGAATGCAGCATCAATTCCAGGACATTTTCCATAGACATGGCCAGCAGCAGGGCCGATGCACCGATAGCGAAGGTAATGAACTGGGAATAGCGCAAACCATTATGGCTTTTATGTTTCCGCAATACATCTGTAAGTATATTACCTGAAGATGCCATCATACAGCTATCTGCAGTAGACATGATCGCTGAAAAATAGGCAGAGATCACCAGCCCGAGCAGTCCCACCGGAAGCACACTTTTCAACAGCAATGGCAATCCCATTTCGGGATCGATATTGGCCATGGTAAATCCCGTAATCACACCCTGGTCAAGTGCCACGCGGGCGAACATTCCCAGCAATGAACCTATGAATGCCATTAATGGATATTCAAACAGTCCTGCAATGAACCAGGCTTTCTTTGCCGTTCGGGTATCACGCGCGGCATAGATCCGCTGGTACAGCGTCATTCCCACAAACCAGATGGGAATGATCGTGAATGCCCAGTTGACCAGCTGTTGCCAGCTGACATTATTCAGTTTCAGAAATGCAGGATCAAGCGTCGCCCTGATCGCCTCCATGCCGCCAATACTTGTATATGCAAAAGGTAAACCGATCAGCGTCAGACCGCCCATAAGTATGATCCACTGGATTGTATCGGTATAGATCACTGCCTTGATCCCGCCAAATACAGTATACACGACCGTGATCACTCCCATCACCAGTAACGCCTGGTCGAGGCTCAATCCCTGGAACGTTGAAGAAGCGAGTTTGGCTCCTGCAAGAATCTGTGAACTGGTAAATCCCAGGTAACCGATCGCTGAGATGATCCCTGCAATCAGCGCCACCCGCTTATCGAATATATAGTCGAGGAACTGCGGAAAAGAGAAGAATTTTTTCTCACGCGCAATGGAAGAAACCATCGGGATCAGGAAAACGCCACTCATCCAGGCCCCGATAAGTCCTGTAAAAAGCAGCCAGCTCCCGGAAACACCCATCACAAAGCCCAGTCCGCCAAGACCGATTGAAAATCCTCCGCCCACATCAGTGGCAACCACGGAAAGTCCAATATGCAGACTGCTCAGCCTGCGGCCTCCAACATAATACTCATCGATGTCTTTGTTCTTCCTGAAAAAATAAAACCCTACCCCGAGGATTACAATGAGGTAGAGAATAATGATGAGTACATCTAAAACATGCATACAGATCTTTATTAAGGAGCTTTATACCTGGATCCATCTCCATGGACCAATAATTTTTTATCCAGCAGCGAATTCAACACACGCTGACCATGGTTGGCTGATAATCCCAGCCGCATGATGATTTCACCAAATTTCATTTGCCCGCTCTCTTCAAGCAACTTCAACATTTTTCTTTCATAAGGATCAAGGTCCTTTTCTATTTTCTTTTGTTGACTCATAATATGAAACTTCTATTTTTATTGTTCAGAAAAAGGATGGATGTCGTCATGTACCTCTTTCCCCTGCTCCAGGAGATTATGGCGGGCACAATTCTTCCAGCCCTTCTTTCCCCGGTTACAAAATACATTTCGCAGGAGGTGAAGGGGCATTTCCTTCACTTCGGTTTTGCCCAGGTAAACAGGGCACTCTTCTGCATATCCGCATCTCAAACCTAAATTCATCATATACTTAATTTACACGCTTATACAATACATTCATACTTTCAATACTTCCGGCAATATTGGTATTATTAATGAGTGTACCTGAATACGAATACCCGAGTTTCAGGAATGTTTTATTCATAGGTATTGAAGTTAACCTGGCAATAGTGTACAGTGTAATGATTCCCTGCGTTTTCATCTCCTGCTCCATTGCACGAAGCAGATAGAAGGCGGTTCTCTTTCCACGGGCTTCCGGCAATGTCGCAAAATCTGTCATCTCAGCATTCTTTGCAGCTGCGTCCACTTCAGCCGAGGAAAGAGCAATCAGCGCACCATGATCACGAACACCAAAATAGCGCAGATTCTCCCGCATGGATTTCCTGATGTAATTGGGATCATGAATCGGGAAAGGATAACTTTTGAACACCTTTTTATAGACAGATGAGATTTCAACTGCATCCTCCTCTTTGAGAATGGCAACATCCGGTCCTTGTGCAACATGCAGATTATCTGAAATCTTTTCTGCAGATGATTCCGTTTCAGATGTACCCTGATTATCTGTATTACCGGGTGTTTTCAGGATCTTACTGAATTCCTGCAAGGCATCGGTCTCAATGCCAAGCAATCGGTCGGAATTCAGAAATTTTGACATAAAACATACCCCTTCCGTTCCCGAATAGAAACCGGGTATGTATGCCTCCATGATGAACCCGTCGGCATTGAACACGGGTGATGCCCATGCCGGGACCTTACAAAATATCTTGGAATAGGAACGTTCTCTTGCAAGGATATTCAGCAATGAAGTAATATTGCCCACATCCCGTTCATCCATCTTGATGAGGTAGATCCGCTTATTATGTTCGCCATGTTGTATGGTTGAATTTGTTCCAATGATCTCTATTTTATCCTGCATTATCGTCTCTTCTTTGAATTCGCTCATTGTTCTCCGGCACCAGTGAAATCATGTCGCTTTCACTCTGCAACAGTTTTTCTATGCCAATTGAATCTGATTCATCCCCTTCTCCCAATTCAAGATCGAGGCTGCATTTATCACAATCCCGGTCACACATTTTTGGTTCGTAGGTATCCGGTTCCTTATATGACGTGATCACACCTTCATAATTTCTGAGCACCACGCGGTTTGTGGACCACGAAATGATATAATTCGGCATTACCGGGATCTTACCGCCTCCACCTGGTGCATCAATGACATAGGTCGGCCGTGCAAATCCACTGGTATGTCCCACAAGACTTTCCATGATCTCTATTCCCTTCCCGATGGGTGTTCTGAAATGTGAGAGTCCTTCCGCGAGGTCGCATTGGTAGAGATAATATGGCCGTACCCGATTCTCAACCAGCTTATGAAGCAACGATTTCATGATACGCGGACAATCGTTCACATCAGCTAGCAAAACGGACTGGTTTCCCAACGGAAATCCACCATCTGCAAGCCGGGCAATTGCTTCCTTTGAGGATGCAGTAATCTCCCTGGGATGGTTAAAATGGGTATTGATCCACAAGGGTTGATATTTTTTTAGTATGTTGATCAACTCATCCGTTATCCGGTATGGAAGTACTACCGGCATCCTGGTCCCGATACGGATCACCTCCACATGTTCGATACTGCTGATCTCGGAAAGCAACCAGTCAATCATATCATCAGAAAGCATGAACGGATCTCCCCCGGAGAGTAACACATCGCGCACCTGTGGCGTCTTCCTGATATATTCGATTCCTTTACTCAACTGTTTTTTTGTTGGCACAAAATCAATATCTCCGACCTTGCGTTTGCGGGTACAGTGCCTGCAATACATAGAGCATATATTACTCACGTGGAACAATACGCGGTCGGGATACCGGTGGGTGATCCCTTCAACAGGACTGTCATGTTCCTCGGAAAGTGGATCCGCGAGTTCTGATTTCAGTGTGATCAGCTCTTCCACACCACCGAAAGATTGTTTGAAGACCGGGTCGTTCCTGAAATTACTGGTATTAATTAATGAAAGGTAATATGGCGTAATAGAGAGCGGAAACTTATCAAAAGTTCGCTCGAGATCTTTTCTTTCTTCCTCCTCAAAATGGATGCCGGTAAGTAGCTCAAACTGATCAAGCGATTTGATCGCATGTTTTAATTGCCATTTCCAATCCCTCCAGTTTGATAAACTCTTATCATTCTCAATCTTATTTGCAATTTCCTGCTGTGCCTCATTAAAGATCATTCAGTATATTTTTTGTTTCTGTGCGAACAAAATTAACAATATTTAATGAAATTACCAGAGATGATTCAAATGGCAATCCTTGTCAGCTCGACTTAAAAGCTTATATTTCAAGCCTAAAGCGATACTGTTAAATAAAATTTAGTCCTGCGGATGCACGCACCGTGTCATATATGATGCGCATCATTCAGATCACCTTCCATGGTCAGCAGAGGAGATGCTTCAACTTCCTGCAGATTCAATAAGGTAACCAGCAAATCCAGCCCTTCCTGCAGCTTTTTCAGCTGTTCTGATTCGAGATGTTGCAATTTTTCGGACAATTGTTCGTGTAGAAGGGATGGAATCATGGAGAGGTGTTCCTCGCCACCGGAAGTAAGCGTAATGTTCACCACCCGCTTATCACCCGACCGGGGCAACCTGGCCACATATCCTTTCCGTTCCAGGCGGTCAATGATTCCACTGACAGTGCTTGAATTCAGGTTCAGGAATTTCCTGATCTCTCCCTGTGTGGCCTGGAAGCCTGCAGCTTTCTGAAGATAATTCAGGCACAGGACCTGTGGGATGCTCACTCCGTACTCTTTCTGTATTTTTTTCGACTCCAGGTTGATGGACCTGACGATCTTACGCACCTTGATCAATATTTCAGTCGTATCCATTTTGGGTTGTTTGCGATCTAATTCTGCATTTCCACAAGCGCAATTGTAAACTGAGAGGTTAAAGATAATAAAAGGGTACAATTATTTCTGTTAACCGGATAATGTCAGGAGGTATCCAGACAATCTGGAATCAACAATTGTGAACATGTTTTGATAAATTGCTGCCAAAAAAATACCGGGTACTGACTTTCTAATCATTTTTTCTATATATTTAGGAATTATGTTATTAGAATAACAATCTAAACCAAACCAAACCAAACCTCAAACACCCTTTATTAACCATGAATGACGCTGAAAACGGCTATCACATTAGCTTTTTTAAACCTACAACTGAGCGGGCGCGATTCAACCGCAACCTGGTGGTCTGGCTCGCTTCGATATGGTTTGTAACCATATTCGGATTCCAAATCGCTTTGCGCGTATTGGAAAAACCAACTCCTGAACCTTCGTATACAGCCTTTGAAACTACATGGGGGAATATCAAAACAGGTAATCCCACTGAGAATGAATTAAAAGCATTCGGCAGGTCAACCCTCTCGGTACTCGGAAAAGTTGCAATTGAGGATGAAGAAAGAGCACTTCTTTCTGCCTCCCTAAGCTGGTCATTCTTTGAACTGGTTCCTGATGAACAACGCAGCAGTATGTTAGAAGAGGTTGCAACACTGGAAGCGATCAAAGCACAGATCACGGACATCACGAACCCGGAATACATCGAAGCGAAGCGCACGCTCGCATCAAGCGCTGCCCCAGTATTAGATCTCGACATGACGGATCCACGGAGCGTACTCCTTCCCATTGAACTGACCACCAAGAATATTACTTCACTTTCCGATAAAGCAAAAAGCAATCTTCCCGGCATTATGCAGAAATACCTGGTACATAACCAGTCTTTTCTGACAGATGCCAAATTTCTTGGATTCCCCTTTCATTATTTTTATTCCGCTGTTTTCCTGCTGATCCTCTTCGTTGGATTATGCTGGCTCTATTGCGTCAGGTCAGACCGGCGGAATGTGATCCTTGGAATAGAAGATTGAACTTTTTACTATCAAATACCGGAAACATGAAAAAAAGAATACTTCCATTGATATTGCTGGCACTTCCATATACATCTGAAGGAGCCACTGCGGCTACCCACCTTGAAGGAGATTTCCAGCTGGGACCTGCTATTATCCTGATCACCATACTCGTATTATTTGTAATGGTAGGAATTATCTTTCGTGCCAAAGACACCAATGATTATTACGCCGCCGGACGTGGCATCTCAAGAGTCGGTTCAGGAATGGCCATTGCATCCAACTGGATGAGTGCAGCCTCCTTCCTGGGCATGGCCGCATTGATGTATGGGTCAGGTTATCATGGACTTGCATATGTGGTCGGATGGACAGGAGGCTATGTCTTACTCCTGATCCTCATGGCTGGACAGATTAGAAAGTATGGGAAATATACGGCTGCTGATTTCATCGGCGACAGGTATTATTCCCAGTCACTCCGGGCCGTTGGCGCGATCATCGCCATACTGATCTCCATTGCGTATTGTGTCGGTCAGTTCGGAGGAATCGGGTTAATGTTCAAGTGGATCCTTGGAATCCAGTATGCATGGGCGGTGATCATCGGTGGTGCTGTTGTGCTCGCCTATACCCTGATCTCCGGAATGCTGGGAGTGACCAAAAATATGCAGATCCAGTATGTGATCATTATCATCTCCTTTATTATACCGCTGTTCATATTGAATTTTAAGTTCGATTATTTCTGGTTGCTGCCGCAGATCGGGTATGGATCGGTTGTTTCGGACGTAGTTTCGGGAATACCCCTGAGCGAAACCGAACAACTCTACAACGCTGTAGGTCATAATTTTGCCATGGTAGCTGCTCCGGAATTTGCCATGCCATGGGATGCAGCCACCGGGAAAACTTTCTTCCAGTGGATCGCCATCGCTTTTTCGCTTATGATCGGAACAGCCGGACTACCCCATGTGATACAGCGGTTCTATGTAGTCCCGAAAGCCAGGGATGCACGATGGTCCGTTGTATGGGGATTGTTTTTTATCTGCATCCTTTACTGGAGTGCCCCTGCATACGCTGCTTTCGGCAAGGTTCTCAGTGCACACCCGGAAGTAGGCAAGCTTGCAAAGGATGCCATTGTGGTTTATACAGCCCAACTGGGTGGCGTACACCCGTTGATCGTTGGTTTTCTAGCCGCAGGTGGTGTTTCTGCTGCCTTCTCGACAGTATCGGGATTGCTGGTGGCAGGATCGTCGGCATTTGCACATGATCTGTATGTGAAAGTGCTGCACCCGGAAGCAAAACCGAAAAACCAGCTCCTGGCAGCTCGCCTGGGTACCATCCTGATGGCAATCATCGTAACCGCAATCGCGCTTGCCAAGCTTGCACTGATCGGCCAACTGGTTGCCGTTGCCTTTTCGCTGGCTGGCTGTACGATCTTTCCTTTATTCCTGCTGGGTATCTGGTGGAGTGGTTCCAACCGAAAGGGTGCCATTGCGGGACTGATCGTTGGTGGCCTGGTCTCCATCATCGCCCTTACCTATTTTGTTGCAGGCAAAATGGGGGCGACCCTTCCTGCGCACGAATTCATCAGCTATTGGCTGGGCGCCTGGTATTTTGCCATATTTGGTGCTCCGCTTGCCATCATTGCAAATATCGTTGTCTCAAAACTGACCCCGGAAACGCCGATCGAGATCCGGAAATTCCTTGTTGAAAATGTGCATACCTGATGATCAGGATGAATCGTCCCATACGTAGACTCATCCTTGTTATGAGTGTTCTGGTTGTGGTAGTGATTATTTTCGCACAACGCTATTACAAACAACAGAACAAGGAGGTTGATCCAAGAATCGTCCCTGCAAGGGAACTGTATGCGACGTATAATGACCTCGCAGTGAAAGGAGACTATGATTCGGTATTTAAAATGCTGGATGAGGTTGAAGCCATCTATTCCGGGATTGAACATTACAGGAATTCTTTTGAGCAGGGTGTGATCAGCAATAACAGGGCAGCAGTATGGCTGACCATGGGACTGGATGGTGCGACCTTTGACAGTACTGCCCGGGATTCACTCGTTCAGCTCGCAGAAGGTGCGATCCAAAAGAGTATCATGATCTATAAAAATTGGGATGATCAATTCGGTCATGCCGATCCGGAAAAATGCAGCGCATTTATATCGGGTGATTTCTTCAGCGGACTGGAACATTATGACCAGGGACAACAGGAAAAATACCTGCACAACCGGGTAAAGGAAATTGTCCGGTCTGCTGGTGAAACCAGGCGCCGCCTCTCTGTTAGCTATACAAATATGGGTATTGTTCACAGGTTTCACGAAAGGTATGATTCGGCAGCCCTTTGCTATACACTGGCATTGGAATTATGGGAACGGAACCTGACCGCGGAAAACAATCTCAACCTGTTGCTTGGGCGGCCACAAAGGAAGCAAAATATCATACAGCGGCTTTTCCCGCCTGAGAGATAATCACATCAGAAAACACCCCGTAATGCAGAGGAGCACATACATGAGAACCCGGAAGCAAAATAAAAAGTGAACTTTTACAAGAAAGAATATAAAATCAAATCAAAACACCCTGACATGAAACGATTTCTTCTACTTTTCATCTGCACACTTTTCGTGTTGAGCCCGGACGCATTTGCACAGGAGGATCACAAAAAATTCGGTATAACCTTTAAAGGTTTTGTTAAAAATGACTTTTTCTGGGACACCCGCCAGGTCACCACTGCGCGGGAAGGCCATTTCCTGTTGTGGCCCGCTCCCGTGATTCCGGATGTAAATGGAGTGGATATTAACGCCCAGCCCAGTTTCAAATTGAAACTGGGC
>CAYOSB010000119.1:8564-11769 GCA_964406495.1 uncultured Bacteroidaceae bacterium
CCAGTTTCAATTTCCTGTCTGTTCAGTCACGCCTCAGTGGTGTAATCACAGGACCGGATGCGTTGGGAGCGAAAACTTCCGGGCTCATCGAGGGAGACTTCTTTGCGCAACAGAATGATAACATCAATCTTTTCCGACTCAGACATGCGATCATCAAACTGAACTGGGAAAAGACGGAGTTGTTGACAGGACAATACTGGAATCCATTGTTTGTCACAGACTGTTTTCCCGGGACAGTGTCATTCAACACCGGTACTCCAATACAATCTTTTGCAAGGAATCCACAGATCAGGATTACCCGGCAACTTGGACCTGTTAAGCTTATAGCAGCTGCACTGGCACAACGGGATTACACTTCAAGAGGACCTGATCCGAATGATCCGTCGGTCACCATTGCCAGCTCGGAATTCCTGCGCAATGCACATATTCCTGACATGCATTTCCAGGTGCATTACAGTGCTTCGAGTGACCAGGGGCTTGTTGAATCATTTCTAATTGGCTCAGGACTGGCCTATAAAACCATTGTACCCAGGTTGAAATCAGATTGGCTGTTCAACACGTATGCCGTCGAAGAAAAGGTACAGGGAATAACTACGATTCTATTTACAAAAATTGTTACTGATCCCTTCACTGTAAAACTCCAGGGAAGGTATGGCGAAAACATTCCTGACGTGCTTGCGCTCAGTGGTTTCGCAGTGAAAGAAGTCGTTGATATTACCACAGGCGAACAATCGTATACGCCGTTAAGAAATATATGCTCCTGGGGTGAAATACACACGAATGGTGAGCAGTTCCAGGTCGGATTATTTGCAGGTGTTACAAAAAACATCGGAACCAGGGAACCGATGTCTTCACGCAATAACCAGGTTTATGGATTGGGAACCAACATTGAGTCCCTGATCAGGATTGCCCCCAGAATCCGGATTATATCAGGGCGCACAACACTGGGCCCAGAAGTAGAATTTACAGGTGCCCGGTATGGTTCTGGATTTGATGTCAATTATGTTGCGGAGAATGTTGTCGAAGTGACAAATACGAGATTACTTATGAGCATGATGTATAGTTTTTAATATCTTGTGGCATAAAACAGAATCGATGAAACATAATACCTGGATCATTATTGCTGCAATCATCTTGTCCTGGCTGCTTCATTCATGTAAATCTTCTGATGCGTTGCCCCCTCCGAACATCGTCTGGATCACATCCGAAGATAATTCCATTCATTATATGGAACTCTACACAGAGGGAGGAGCACCCACTCCGAATATTGAGGCACTGGCGGAACACGGATTGCTATTCAGCAATGCTTTCAGCAATGGACCTGTTTGCAGCGTTGCCAGGTCCACACTGATTTCAGGTTGCTATGCGCCGCGTATCGGTGCCAACTTCCACAGGAGGGAAAAACATGTACCCATGCCGGGTGGATTAAAAATGTTCCCGGAATACCTGAGAAATGCCGGTTATTATACCACGAACAACAGCAAAGAGGACTACAACATTTTAAAAGGTGACAGTGTTTGGGACGAATCTTCAAAGGAGGCACACTGGAAGCACAGGAAAGCGGGACAACCATTCTTTCATGTGTTCAATATCGCCACCACCCATGAGAGCAGGTTGCATTTCACCAGGGAACAGATGAATAATTATACACTTGTGACAGACACAGCATCATTTTCAGTGTTTCCTGTGCATCCCCGCACAGATCTATTCACTTTCACCAATGCATATTACCGGGATAAGATCATGGAGATGGACCGCCAGGTTGGCGAGGTGGTTGCAGAGCTTGAAGAAGCCGGACTCCTGGATAATACCTTCATTTTCTATTTCGGGGATCACGGGGGTGTATTGCCCGGCAGCAAGGGCTTCCTGTATGAGACAGGACTGCATGTTCCCCTGGTGGTACATGTGCCTGATGATTACAGGCATCTGGTTGAACAGGAAAAGGGAAGCAGGGTGGATGGTTTTGTGAGCTTTATTGACTTTGGTCCTACTGTTTTGAAACTTGCCGGTGTGGATGTTCCCGGAGCCGTTGATGGGAACCCTTTTCTCGGCGAAGGAATCAGCAAAGGTGATCTGAACAGCAGAGATGAAACGTTCGGATATGCCGACCGCATGGACGAAAAGTACGACATGGTGCGTTCCTACAGGAAGGGGCAGTATAAATATATCCGAAGCTACCATCCGTTCCAGTTCGATGGCCTGGTGAACAACTACAGGCAAATCATGCTTGCCAGCCAGGAGTGGCTTGCGCTATTTGAGAAAAGACAGCTGGATACGATCCAGGCGCGGTTCTTCAGGCCTCGTCCTCCTGAAATGTTATTTGATCTTAAAGAGGACCCGCTTGAAACAATCAACCTGGCAGAAGTTCATGCCTACAGGGAGATCCTTACTGATATGCGCAGTGGTCTGACCCAGTGGGTCAAAGACATGCCCGATCTGTCTTTCTATCCTGAGCATGTGCTTGTTGAGGAAGCTTTCGGGAATCCTGTGGCTTTTGGTCGTGAACAGGCTGAACAGATTGTCAGGTATATCAATACAGCAGATCTCCAACTAATGAACTTTTCTGAAGCCAGGCCTGCAATTCTGTCCGAACTTGGTTCAGATGATCCATGGACAAGGTACTGGGCCCTCATCGTATGCAGCTCCTTTGCAAAACCTGATCGCGAAATTGTACAGGTGGCGCGTGAGATCAGCGCTACCGATCCTGAGCTACTGAACAGGGTCAGGGCTGCAGAATACCTGGGATTGATCGGTATCGATAATCCTGTAGAAACGATGACATCCGCACTCTATGCTTCCGAAAATGGTACCGAAGCATTGGGCATTCTCAATTCGATCGTATTCATGCAGGATGGCAGCATGCACTATACTTTTAATTTGGACCCCGCACGGATCAAAAAGGAAATACGCACACACCCCCAGGTCAGCAGGAGATTGAATTACCTCGTCGGAGAATAGGTCTGAACCGGACATTCCCAGAATACCCGGGATCAAAATTTAGGCTTGCTCCCTTTCCTGTGTTTCTTTTTTGCTCCGGCTGCAGATCGCTTTTTACCCGAATTATAGGTGTCTTTCATACGGTACCCTGAATACCCTTCCTTACGAAGATCATCCTCCCAGGCAGGGGTATGCTTTTTACGGCTGCCTGGCCTGGCATTGCGGCTTCCCGGTGCAGCACTGTCTCCTGCAGAAGAGGCTGGTCGTC
>CAYOSB010000120.1:0-11633 GCA_964406495.1 uncultured Bacteroidaceae bacterium
GCATATTATTCATACTTCGACCTGATCCCATCGGAACAGAACCCGGACCTGAATGGAAAAATGCTATTGCCATTTCTGGGCAGTACCCTGGGAGATACAATTAAGAATAAGGAGCTTTCATTGTGTTTTGGTGAACGGGGATTTCTGCTCAGCTATTTTGAAACACAATTCCCTGTCTCAGAGCTCTCCTGGGAATGGATCATGGAAAAAGCACCCGGGGAAGTCTCCGACGTTTCCGCGGAAATCCGCAACATCCTCGAAAGCACCAAAGAGAAACCTGACACCCGCACGCGTCAGTTCCACTCCCTTTACCTGGCAGACCAGGATTTCAAGGACCATCTGGATGCATGTGTGACCATTATCAATGGAGATCCCGAAAAGATGCATCACCTGGTCACTTTGCAGCATTACCTCCCCGTGCACTGGCAGGAAACTGAAAAACGGATCAGCTACCGGAGGTTTTTTTCCATTAACGGATTAATTTGTCTTAACATACAGCAGCCAAAGGTATTTATGGATGTCCACCGTCTGATTCACAAATATGTTGCGGAAGGTAAATTCCAGGGACTCCGTATCGATCATATCGACGGGCTGTATGATCCTGCCGGGTACCTGGAAAAAGTCAGGAACCTTTTTGGTAACGACCTCTACCTGGTCGTAGAAAAAATACTTGAAGAAGATGAACTCCTTCCCGGCGAATGGCCTGTCCAGGGAACCACAGGGTACGATTTCCTGGCATTGGTGAACAACCTGCTCACCAATGAGAACAGGGAAGATGACTTTCGTGACTACCTTGGCGAGTGGAGGGATCAACCCACAGACTATGCAACACTCGCCATACGCAAAAAAAAGTTCTTCCTTGAGCACAGGTTCCGGGGTGAACTGGAACATCTTCTGCAGGAATGCCGGTCCATTTCTGCTCCGGCATTAAAGGACTTTAGTGATACAGCACTCCGTCAAGCCATTTCCGGTTTCCTGCTGCATTGCCCTGTATATAGAATTTACACCGTGCCATCACGCTTCAGCGATCCGGAAGTAAGGCTTGTTAAGAAAATCTTTTCAGATGCGCGCAAAGCCGATCCGGATCATCATAAAAGCCTGTCTGTACTGGAGGAACTCTTCTGCCACCAACAAGCAACCACTACGAAAGGAATAGTTACAGAGGCCACAGGACAAGGCACGAAAGCCACTGGACAAGTTTCAGAGGCAGCAGGACAAGCCACGAAAGCCGCAGGACAAGATACGGAGTCAGCAGGGCAAGATACGGAGGCAGCAGGGCAAGGCACAGCTACCACCGGCCAGGAAACCGATGTTACCGGCGCGGCAGGAAATTCAGTCAGTCAGGAGATCGACAATTTCTTCAGGAGATGCATGCAATTTACCGGTCCGCTGATGGCCAAAGGAATCGAGGATACACTCTTCTACTCCTACCACCCCTTCCTGGCGCATAACGAAGTAGGCGATTCCCCGGGCTTTTTTGGTATCCGGAAAGACAAATTTCATGCAGCTATGCAATATCGCCAGGAACACTGGCCCATGGCGATGAACACCACCTCCACGCACGATACCAAGCGGGGTGAGGATGCACGGGCAAGGCTGAATGTGTTGAGCGATATACCCAAAAGATGGATTGAAATCACACAGCACTGGCATGAGATCAATCGCTTCCCCGGGTCCAGCATCGACAGCATGCAGATCCCTTCCAGGAACGATGAGTACTTTATCTACCAGTCACTGGTAGCCCATATTCCCATGGATGGAGCCATTGACGAAACGTTTACAGAAAGGTTCAAAGCTTTTATGATCAAGGCATTGCGCGAAGCCAAGATGAATACCTCCTGGAGTAATCCGCAGGAGGCTTACGAAAGCGGTACACTGGCATTCATAGAATCCATACTGACCCTGGAAAATGATTTCCTGGGCAGCTTGTACCAGTTTGTCGGTGAAATCAAAATGTATGGGATGATCAACTCCCTGGTGCAGCTCACCCTGAAACATACTGTTCCCGGTATGCCTGACACCTTCCAGGGGAATGAAACCTGGAACCTCGATTTTGTCGATCCGGACAACAGGAAACCGGTGGATTACAACAGTCTTTCCCGCAATCTAAATAAGTTACTGAAGGAGAGCAAGAAAGGCAAAAGTAAGCTCTTACAGAAACTGTGGAGTGCCCCGGAAAATGGTCATATAAAACAATGGGTCCATTATTTGTTACTCCAGGAACGAGATCATCATACCTCTTTGTACCTGAAAGGCGATTATACTCCTTTGAAAATAAAGGGAGCAGCAAAAAACCACATCATGTCATTCCAACGGCAGTTTAAAGATGACTACCTGGTTGTGATCCTGCCGCTTAACCTGGCAGCAATGACCGGTCCTGGTGAATGGAAAAAAACACGTGTGGAATTGCCGGAGTTGTCCCCTCTGCATTGGGAAAACCTATTCACAGGTAAAGAACATGAGTATACAGAATCTGTTCTTGTTCAGGAGCTCTTTAAAGATTTTCCTATTGCCGTTTTAAAAGGGGTACAGAAAACAGCTGACAGGAAATCAGGGATACTGATGCATATCTCTTCACTACCAGGTGATTTTGGTATTGGTGACTTTGGTCCTGGTGCAACTCAGTTCATTGATTTTCTGCACCGCACCGGGCAACGCTACTGGCAGATCCTTCCGTTGAGTGTGACTGAAAAATCCACTGCGCACTCACCTTACAGCTCTGCATCTGCTTTCGCAGGCAATGCTTTGTTTATCGATCCCTACCGGATGGTCCGCGATGGTTTACTGAATGAAAGTTCGCTAAAGAACAAGAAACGCAAGGTGAAAAACCGGGTAAAATACAAATCAGCTGCAAAGGCTAAACTTACATTCATTCGGGAAGCCTTTCATCAATTCAGAACGGAGGACAACAGGCCACTCAATAATACATACCAGGCTTTCCTGGAAAAAGAACGTTACTGGCTGGAAGATTATGCACTGTTTACCTGTCTCAGGGACCAATTCAACAACCAACCCTGGAACAACTGGCCAGATGAATACCGCGACCGCGATCCAAAAACGCTGCAGACCTTTTCAAGACTTTACGATGAACAGCTTGATTATATTCGCTTTACACAATTTCTTTTCAGTCACCAATGGGAAGAAACAAGGCATTACGCGAACGACAAGGGTATCGAGATCTATGGCGACATTCCTATTTATGTTGATTTTAACAGTGCCGATGTATGGGCCCACCAGGAATTATTCAAACTGGATTCGCAAAGACAAATGAGTTCAGTGGCAGGTGTTCCCCCCGACTATTTCAATAAGGAGGGACAGCACTGGGGCATGCCGCTCTTTGACTGGAAAGTCATGGAAAAAGACGGATTCCATTGGTGGCTCAAACGCCTTGAAAAGAACCTCGAGTGGTTCGACCTGCTCAGGCTGGATCATTTCAGAGGATTCTCCGCTTACTGGGACATCCCAGCCACCGCTGAAAGCGCAATCAACGGTAAATGGGAGCCCGGACCCGGTGAGAAGCTATTCAAGGCCATCAAAAAGAAATTTCCGCACATGCCTTTTGTGGCAGAGGACCTGGGTATGATCGACCAGGATGTATATGACCTGCGCGACCAGTTCGAGCTGCCCGGTATGAAGGTTGTACAGTTCGGTTTCGGAAAAAACATGCCAGAATCTGAACATAATCCGCTAAACATCAACCATCATTCGATCGTATACACGGGCACCCACGATAACAATACCCTGAAAGGATGGTTCAGACAGGAATTGGATAAGGATACCCTGAAAAGAATCAGGAAATTCCACGGAATCAAGCTCAACGGCAGGAATGTGCACCTGGAAATGATCCGCATAGCCTATGCCACACAGGCAAAACTGGTCATTGTCCCGATGCAGGACTGGCTGGGACTTGATGAAAAGAGCAGGATGAATTTCCCATCCACCACTTCAGGCAACTGGAAATGGAAGCTGCCGGATCTGCCGGAGACTGATCTCCTGGAGAAGAAGATCATTGAATTCGGAAAAACCTTTGGAAGGTTTTAACAATCCCCGAATGATTCATGGCGGAATCGAAATGGAATATTAATTTTGAAAGACATTTTATAAAACGTGAATTATAAATATCTCTTCGGACCTGTTCCCTCAAGGAGGCTGGGAAAATCACTGGGTGTGGATATGGTGCCAAAAAAAGTCTGCAGCCTGAATTGCGTATATTGTGAATCAGGCCGGACCACCAAGCTGACCACAGAGCGGATGGAATACATTCCTGCCGATCATATCATTCGTGAGCTGGAAGATTATTTCGCCCACAGGACACCTCCGGACTACATCACATTTTCGGGTTCCGGTGAACCCACTCTCAACAAGCGGATCGGTGAACTGATACGATACATTAAAGCACATCAACCAGGCATCCCGGTCGCCGTGATCACTAATGGAAGCTTGCTTTATGAAACCGGCCTGAGGAAAGAACTTATGCCGGCAGACCTTGTGCTCCCCTCACTGGATGCCGCAACCCAGGAAGTTTTTGAGCGTATTAACCGGCCTGCAACGACGTTGGAAATCGCATCCATTATTGATGGGCTGGTGCGCTTCAGCCAGGAGTTCAGCGGAAATATATGGCTGGAAGTGTTTGTGCTGCCCGGCTTCAATGACAGTAAAAGCGAATTGTTAGCCATCAGGGAGGCAATTCTAAGCATAGCACCTGAAAGGATACAGCTTAACACGCTGGACCGTCCGGGTGTGCAGGAAGGGCTGCGTGCTGCATCTATGGCTGAGCTGAAACGCGTGCTCTCGCTCTGGAAACTTGACAATGCAGAAATCATCGCCGCTGCCCCAAGCCGAAAAAGAATTGATGCCTACAACGAAAATGCAGAATCATCGATCCTCTCCACTATATCCAGGCGCCCATGCACCGTGGAGGATCTTGAGAATATGCTTGGATTATCAATGATGGAAATAAATAAATACCTGGACGTGCTTGAAGCAGAGCATAAGATCACCCACATGATGCAATCACGTGGTATCTTTTACCAGGTCAAAGAATAAATAACCATGTCTGTTTACCTCTGGCAACTCAACATACTTCAGCTGGGCAATCAGAGCCTTGTGAATGGGACGATCCTGAAAGGAAAAAAGAAACTGAGATCCAACACCAAAACCATCGCCGGTAATTTCCTGCAGATATTGCGTTCCTATTTCCATGGGACCTATTCCGAAAAAGAAGTCACTTTCCGCATGGGGGATTTCAAAAAGGAACTGCTTACCACTGAAAAAGGGCATTTCTCATTTGTTACAGATGCACCTCTGAATGACGATATCGAAATCCGTGTCGGAGGACGCTCCCTGGAGATACCAAATCATTATCCTTTCATCTTCAGACAAAATGACTCCAAACTTGAGATCATCTCCGATCTCGACGATACGGTGATGATATCACACACAGCATCCGCATTGAAAAGGATCACAACTATCCTTTTCTACCGTCCTAAAAAACGCAAATCGGTTGTGTATACACACGAATTGTTCCGCGATTTTCAAAAACGAGATTACCGCATCAGTTACCTGTCCAAAAGTGAAAGCAACCTGTTCGGGTTGATCAGTTCCATACTCAGCTACAGGGAATTACCCAAAGGGGCGCTTCTCCTGAACCCTTTTCTGAAATTCCGGCAGCTCTTTGACCCGAAAAAAGGAAAAGATTACAAGTTGAATTACCTCCGCAGGATCATCAGCAACCTTCCTGAAAAGAAATTCATCCTGCTGGGCGATGACACACAACGCGATATGGATGTGTATACACAGGTAGTTCAGGAATTCCCCGGACGCATCAGAAAGATATTTATACGGCAAACCAAGTTGATCAGGAAACCGGCGCAGGAAGAAAAATGGAACGCCCTGCTTGATACGGGTGTGGAAGCTGTCTACTTCCAGGATACCGACGAACCAGGAGAAGAGACTACAGAAAAATCAATCTGAGTATTTTAAACCGGATACATTGCGGGTGATGCTGTCACATTCCATGCTGAAGCCGGGATAATGTAAGTTGAAATGAGGAATGAGAAAAATGATATCCATAACGAATTATATCAAAATACGGTAAATAATATATACGTATGAGAATAATTATGGTCATCAACCCGGTTTCGGGAGGAGAGAAGAAGAAAGACTTCCTGGAGGAAGCAGAATCATTGTGTAAAAAGTATGCTCATCACCTCCGGGTCTTTGAAACAAGCGGTACGAATGATCAGGAGAAACTAAAGAAAGAGATCAGGTCATTCAGGCCCGACAGGCTCATTGCCGCGGGAGGGGATGGTACGGTACTCCTGGTGGCTGTTGCATTAATAAGATCATCAAAACCTATGGGAATTGTTCCGTTTGGATCTGCCAACGGGATGGCAGAAGAACTGGGTATCGATCCGGATCCGGTCGCTGCGCTGAAAGATATCCTGATGTCTTCATGGGTCACACCCATGGACCTCATCGAAGTAAATGGCAAGCACTATTCTGTGCATATCGGGGACGTAGGAACCAATGCCAGGGTGGTTGACAAATATGAAAAAGACCCCAATCGTGGCCTGGGCACTTATGCCAAATATTTCCTTGACGAACTTGGGAAGGTGACCCCGTTCAAAGTGAAGATCAAAACCGATGCCGATGAGATCGAGAAAGAGGCCCTCATGGTGGCTATCTGCAATGCAAGAAAATACGGAACAGGGATACCGCTTACACTGGATGGAAATCCGCTGGATGGCAAATTCGAAATTGTACTGATTGAAAATATTGATTTCAAGACAATATTGAATATCGGGTTATCCAAATTTGACGAAAGGTTCTTAAAGAACAGGGACAGTACGATCCTTTCAGCAAAGAAAGCTGAAATTTCGTTTGACAAACCCAGGTTGCTGCAGATGGACGGTGAGCCCATCGGGAAGTTCAGGAACCTGAAGGTAAAGATTCGTAAAGGTGCTGTCAACCTGGTTACTACTGGCAACAATAGTTACCTCGATGAATGATCCAGGATCATAATGAAAAGCGTTTGAAGAGCATGGTGGCAAGCAAACCTGTAAGAGAAAACCCTGCCAGTACGATAAATACAAGACGGTGACCAGGCGCACCGGGATTACCATCCAGGAGCAATCCCATCAATGGTCCCATAAAGACATCCGGGGAATACCCGAGAAAAGAAACCAGTCCTACCGCTGCCCCGGTAAGCACCAGGGGGATGTGCGCCTCTTTTAACACCGCGAAATACAATGCCCTGATGCCATATATTCCTGTCGCAAGCGCCGTCAGGTTAATAAGGATCAACACCACGTTGCCTTCTATCCATCCGGATACCAGCAGGATCGCACCCAGAAATGCAGCAGTGAAAAGGAACATGATCATATGCACTTTATGCAGCCTGTCTGCAAGAATCCCGACTGAAATGGCCACAATACTGCGTAACCAAAGCATCGTAGTGCCCGTGGCAGCCGCATGTATTTCGGAAAAACCAAGCACCTCCCGGGCATAGAGTGAAAAATTATCAGTGACTTTATAGCTGGAGTAAGCGCAGACAATAATGACTGCCAGCAGCCACACTGTGGGGAGGCGCAACAGTATCATGATCTTTTTCAATACTTCTGAATGCGGATCACCCAGTAGCTTTTCCCTGTGTTCAGGAACATGATGCCATACAAGGATCCCTGCAGCCATGGTCAGTCCCGAAGTAACCAGTATCACCACCTGGTAAGGGTGCAGTATTTTCATATCAACCACATCCGGTGATACCTCGATGGAAAGCCTGGCGAAGATGATCCATGAGATCGTTCCCAGCAATGCTGCCACGGCTCCCCTGCCACCTTCCAGCAAGCCGAACGCGCTGCCCTGGAGGTCCGCTCCACCCCATTCCCTGGTCGCCCTTATCAGCGCAGCCCAGAACAGAAAAATGGTGGTAAATCCCCAGAAAGCATATACGGCCAGCATTACACCAGGAGAATGGACAAAGGTAATGAGCACTCCGCCAAGCGAAGTGAGCCAGAGTGCATACGCCATTAACCGTCTTGCCGGGAACCGGTCTGCAAGCGGCCCTCCAAACACATAAGAGACCATGGCTACAGTACCATAGGCAGAAAAAATCACACCCAGCTGGGTATTGTTGATCTCAAAAAACGCAAGTAGAGTTGGCCTGAATATGCGCGGCAGAATAAAAGGCAGGAAAAAAACCGCTTCACCGGCAATGATCAGCGATAAGAGTGCGGCATATCTTTTTTTTTCTTCGATCGCGCGATTGGGTTCTGTTCAGCCCTTAAATAAACGAAAAAACAGCGGATAAATACGAAACAGGCGGTATAACTTTGAGCGGAATATGATAATTGAACTTTCTGCTATTCAGTATGTTTTAAATTTATGAATCTTTTTAACCTGATAATGATCATGATTATTCCTGTTCAGATGACCCTGTTTGATTTTTCCGGCACGGCGGATATTTCCGGCTGGGAAATCGTGGATGATGTCGTCATGGGAGGAAGATCTGATGGCACTTTTTATCTCAGCTCCGAGGGGAATGGCGTATTCTCAGGGAAGGTATCGCTTGAAAACAATGGCGGCTTTTCCTCGGCAAGATACGATCTCGAAGATATAGATATTGAAGCCTATGATACATTTGTATTGAAAGTAAAAGGGGATGGAAAACGCTACCAGTTCAGGGCCAAGACAAGGCGCTATGACCGGCAATCTTATATCAGGTATTTTGAAACCACCGGGGAATGGCAGGAGGTTGAAATACCAATGAATGAGATGTACCCTTCTTTCAGGGGAATGCGTTTGAATATGGACAATTTTCCGGGAAAGCGATTGGGACAGATCTCATTTTTAATAGGGAATCAACGTCCTGAATCATTCAGGCTGGAGATTGATGAGATCAAAGTGATTCGTAAACCATGAGCCGCACCCATTAAGGGGCCATTAAGTACTATTGTGCACATTAAAAACTAATAGATATGTTTGGAATTAAGAAAAATCCTGAGAAAAAATTATTAAAGAAATACGACCGCCTGATGACCGAAGGCTACAAACTCTCGACATCAAACCGGAAACTTTCAGATGAGAAATATGCGGAAGCCAACCGGATTATGAAAGAGGTCGAAAAGATGCGAGAAGAGGGAAGCTGAAACATGCCTGATCGAAAATGATATGACGCTGATTGATTGCTGCTGAATCTGATTATCAGCCATTGAAAAGTAAAAATCGTTTTATCTCACGATCCCGCAAGTCGTCCGCCACTTGATAAACCGACTGAACATTATGAAATTACAACTACTTGCCCTGTTGATCCTCCTGACCGTCAGCTCCCATGCACAGAACGACAGCCCGGAATTGATCACAGACCGCCCGGATCAAACCGAATCTTCTTCAACCGTTCCAAAGCATTCGCTCCAGGTGGAGACAGGTTTATTGTTGGAAAACGATGCAAATGACCTGTTTACCACCAGGTCATTTACCTACAACACCACGCTGCTGCGATTCGGGCTGCTTGAAAACTTTGAATTGCGTGCCGGCATGGACTATTTCAGGGAATCCACTACGCTGAACAATACCAGCCTGTCGAGCACGATCTCCGGGATCAGTCCATTGTATACAGGATTCAAGACAAAAATCGCAGAAGAAAAAGGATGGACTCCGGAGGTAGCATTTCTCGGTGGACTTGTGCTCCCTTTTACAGCCAATGAAGACAGGCGGCCTAACTACACTGCCGCCAACATTCGTTTTTCATTTTCCCATACCCTATCCGACCGCCTGTCACTGGGATACAACCTGGGAGCTGAATGGGACGGGGACTCGCCCATCCCGGGCTATTTCTATTCAGTGGCACTGGGGATCGGCATCACCGGTTCACTCGGAGTATTTGCAGAAAGTTATGGATTGATCCCCGAGGCAGGGCCGGCTGAGCACCTTGTGGATGCGGGATTAACCTACCTGCTGCTGCCAAACCTTCAGCTTGATGTATCTGGCGGGCTTGGGCTCAATGATGCTGCCATCAGGAATTTCGTCAGTTTCGGACTCAGCTGGCGCATCCCTTCAGGAAAACTGGAAGGTCAGCAATACGAGCAATAATCGCCGGGGACCTACAAAAAATCAGCATCTTATTGAGCCGGGGTATCGCCGGAAGAATGAAGTGTCAGCCAGACCAGCCAAGCAGCATCTTATTGAGCCGGGGTATCGCCGGAAGAATGAAGTATCAGCCAGATCAGCAATCCTGCAGCTTGCAAAAGCAGCTCTATTCTTCGTTCAACAGATGCATTAATAAACTATTGGCGCATAAATATGTCATAAGTTTCATTATTTAGACTATTTTTGCACGCTTTTAGGATCAGACACAAGACAGATACAAGAAAATAATGGAAATCAGAAATATAGCAATCATTGCACACGTTGACCATGGAAAAACCACCATGGTGGACCGCATCCTGCATCAATCGAATCTTTTCAGGGATAACCAGGAGGTGAACGACCTGATCCTTGATTCCAATGACCTGGAGCGGGAAAAGGGAATTACCATTCTCTCCAAAAACGTTTCGGTGCGTTACAAGGATACCAAGATCAACATCATCGACACCCCCGGTCACTCCGACTTCGGGGGTGAGGTGGAACGGGTGCTGAATATGGCAGACGGGGTATTGCTGCTGGTCGATGCATTTGAAGGACCCATGCCACAAACCAGGTTCGTCCTGCAAAAAGCACTGGAACTCGGTCTGAAAGTAATCGTGGTGGTGAACAAGGTGGACAAACCGAACTGCAATCCCGAGGACACCAATGAAAGGGTTTTTGAACTGATGTTCTCCCTGGATGCCACGGAGGAACAGCTGGATTACCCGGTGGTATACGGATCGTCGAAGAATGGCTGGATGGGCGAAGACTGGAACACACCCACAACCGATGTAACTTACCTGCTCGACACCATCGTTGAACATATTCAGCCCGCGCAGGAGAATCCGGGTACCCTTCAGATGAGGATCACTTCGCTGGACTATTCTTCATACACAGGTCGTATTGCAGTAGGAAGGGTACATCGCGGCAGCATCCAGATGGGCGATGCAGTATCTATTGTCCAGCGCAACGGGGAGATTCACCGTTCAGCTGTGAAAGAGCTGTATCTTTTCGAAGGACTGGGAAAAGTGAAGACCAAGGAACGGATCACCGCTGGTGAGATCGTTGCCATCGTGGGACTGGAAAATTTCGATATCGGGGACACTGTCGCAGACCCCGAAGCACCGGAGGGTCTTACCACCATAGCGGTGGATGAGCCTACCATGAGTATGCTATTCACAATCAACAATTCACCCTTCTTTGGAAAGGATGGCAAATACGTTACATCCAATCATTTACGGGAACGGCTTTTCAAGGAAACTGAAAAGAATCTTGCCCTGAAAGTGGAAGAAACTTCAGCGGCAGACAGCTTCCTGGTGTATGGACGCGGAATACTGCATCTCTCCATTTTGGTTGAAACCATGCGCAGGGAGGGCTATGAACTCCAGCTTGGTCAACCCCGGGTGGTCACCAAAGAAATAGATGGATTCAGGCACGAACCGGTAGAGTTGCTGTTCATCAATGTTGCAGAGGAATTCTCCGGTAAAGTGATCGAGATCGTTACCAGG
>CAYOSB010000121.1:0-11505 GCA_964406495.1 uncultured Bacteroidaceae bacterium
CTTCTGTCGACTGGGCAGAATGGTGCATTCCTCTTCACCGGGATCACAATTGATCAGACAGCACCCGTAATCCATACAACTTTTCAGAACTGCAGGCAGAAATCGATCATATATCCCGGAAAATCAGCTTTCATAAGATCATCTCCTACAACCAAAATATCCAATAATTACTACCATGAAAAGAACAATCATTTTCCTCAGCATCATCCTTATTTCCTCCTTAACCATTGCACAATCAGGCTTTTCCTACCAGGCCGTTCTGCGTAACGATGACGGATCACTCAGGGACAATGAGCAACTCATCCTGGTTGCAGAATTGATCCAGGACAATACTACAGTGTATACTGAAACCCATGCTGTAACTACAAATGATTTTGGTGCATTCACCATTGTTATCGGTCAGGGTGCCAGCGGGCAAACCTACACTCCTTCACTGTTGTTGAAAAACGATTCCACGGAATTGAATGAAACCATCCTCAGGGTTTCCGAAGACGGGGGGAAGGTTTTAAGTGAATCGGCTATCCTCGGTGTCCCTGTTGCTGAAGTAGCTAAAGTGGCACTGAGTGCACACATTGAATTTCCTGCCGGTGCGATCATCCCCTTTGCCGGACCAATGGATAAAATACCGGTTGGCTGGCTGCTATGTGACGGGGCGGAATACAACCAGGTGGATTACCCCCGGCTGTTCGATGCAATCGGCACTTTTTGGGGAGGTCCCTCTCCCGAGACCTTTAATGTTCCCGACCTGAGGGGGGTCTCCCTCCGCGGTGTCAGCGGGTCCAGCAACGATGGATTCGCTGATCCTGACAGTGCACTGCGGGTCAGCCGATATCCGGGCGGGGCATTTGGAAACAGCGTCGGATCCTACCAGCAGGATGCCATGCAGAATGTGAAAGGACTCGTGGGTGATTTTAATACCTACGCAGCCATAAAGGGAAATACCACCGGGCCATTCAATCGATCCCATGTCTATTCAAGTACAGGGATCGGCTCCGGGCAATCAGATGGGTACGACAGGGTCGATTTCGACCTGTCCAGGGTAGCAAGAACTTCCTCTGAAACCCGTCCAAAAAATGCCTATGTGAATTTCATTGTCAAGTATTAAGCTGCATGCAGAGGAGCTAAATAATCTGAAAAAGATTCGAAATGAAACAGATGCAATACATACTGATCCTGGCTGGATGCATACTGATCTCCACCGTTTACAGTCAGTCCTGGACCCCTTCCGCAATTGGATCACTGGGTCAGACCGATTCGGTGACCCTCAGTTATATTGCCGGACAGCCCTATGTGTCCTCAGGCAATCATGCCACAGGCCTGGCCAACCTGCTCCTGCTACCCGAAGACACCCTGTTTTCCTATCAACTGGGGGAGATCCCTGAAAAGGTGGTGTACCATAACAGTACCTGCCGGTTTCGGTTTTACTGGGACAACCATCCCGATGCAAGCTATGCCTACAATGTCTGGAACAGGTACGACACCACCCTCATTCTTGATGCTGAAAAGCAATCGGCAGTCTTCGATTACACTCCTCTGGTTACAGATGTATCCGAATTCGAAGTCGAATTCCTGGGAATCGACGGCACCGATACCCTGCGCCAGGTCGTGATGTTCAGTCCCGTTCCCGACATGAATCCCGAACAGGATATCATTGCCTACCTGCACGATATGGAATTCTCGGATACCATCCTGGTCAGGAAAACCTGGACCACGGGCGGACCGATGAATTTCAATGGCAAAGACACCGTGGTCAGGATTGACATCATTGGAAAGCAGGTCATCTTCGACACGGGAACCGTCCCATTCTCCTACCAGGGAATTTCCAATTTGAAAGCACTGAACATCTATGCCTCACGGCTAATCATACGTGACAGTGTTCATCTTCCGCAGACGAAGGTAACCATCTATTGTGAGGACCTGGTATTCGAAGACCGCGACGATGTGATCTCATGTATCAACACCACCCCGAGGACCCCAGAGCTGGCAGGTCACAACGGGCTGGATGCGTCCGATATGCACTGCTACTGCCGGACCATCGAAGCTCCCGGCAACCACCTGAGGTTGTTTATCAACGGAGGCCAGGGCAGTCCCTCCGTCATGGTACAGGGAACAGATGAATTTTCTGCGCCCGGGGGTGGAGGTAACGGTGGAAATCTCTACGCCAACCTGAATATCCGGTCCATATCGAACCTCGATGGCGGATGGCACGGAACGCCCACCGACTGGAAAAAGATGCCGCTTGGACCCCGGGGGGAGCCAGGGGAACAGGTTTTTGAAGACAACTGGTACAGCTGGCTGCATCCCCATGCGGTGCGGTTCATGCTGCAGTATGCCCGTGAGCTGTACATTTACGGACAGGAGGCACTGGTCGATGAAACCTGCAAGAAGTATATCGGCCTCATCGGGTCCTATAAACAAACCGGTGACTGGGACAACGACACTGTGGCGGCACTGGATCTTGACCAACTCTATTACTCTTTCAGTGCCCTCGAGGAACAGCTGAATGAAAACCTCGATTACTTCGGTAATCCGAAAGGGTGGGCCCCGCTGCTCTCCTTCGAGGCCAATCTTCAGAATTACCAGAACGAGATCGAATTTGCCATACGGGTGCTGTACCTTGATTACTGGATGGCGTCAAAAGCACAAACGCTCGAGCAGAAGCAGCAAACCGCAGCGCTGGTGAAGAATGAAGCGATCGACCAGATCACCTCTCTTCAACAGGCCTATACCGATGCTTACGAGAAGTATATCCCGTCGCTTCTCGAATTCAAGCATATCTGCGCAAAACAAGATTCACTGACCGTGCTGTACAATCAGCAGATCGATTGGCTTATCCAGGAAGCAAGGGACAATGTGGCCAACAGCTTCGAGGGCATGATGCGCAGGGTCGGGATGATCGTGGGACAGGTATGCAAATGCATTCCCGGTCCGGGTACCCAGATCCTGGGATCCGCGCTTCAGACAGCAGCACAATTCGATTACGAAGATCCGGTGAGTATGGATAACTGGAACCTTATACATGAAACCCTTACCGTGGCTGTGGACGAGTACAGCACGGTGGCTGATAATGCTTCAGGGCTCGCAGGTGGTATCAATCCCGCATCCCTTGCAGCCGCAGGTGCCAAGCAGGGAGCCCATAATGCACAGGTGGTGCTGAATAATCTTTCACCGGAAAACCTGAAGAAATTCGGTGCAACGCTGAAGAAGGTGACCATCCCAGATGACAAGGTCAAGGCTGAATTCAACCGCCTGAAAAATGGATATCCCATACTGGATGTCTGGACCGATTCTGTTGAGTCCTATACACTGAAAAAAGGAGAAGTGGCCCAGGTCATGGCGTTCAGCCAGCAGAAGCTGAATAGCATCCCGATGGAACTGACCAAGATGCTGTTGGTGTGCGATGCCATGGATGATATCCTTCTCAGCAGCGATAACATCCTGGATCCAAGAGCCATGACATACCTTCACGAGATGAAGAAGACGGCCTGGGAACGCATGGTTCGTTATCACTACTACATGGCCAGGGCCTACCAGTACCGGTTCCTTGAACCCTACCCGCATCCATTGAATATGCAGCCGCTTTTCGAGAGTTTCGACACGCTGGCGACCTATGATGCCGACATTTCCCCTGAGCAGTATAATGCGTTGTTGCCTGTTTTCGAAAACCAGATCAGGGACATCTCTGATGAGATCTATACGCGCTTTAACAACGGAACATACAGCGAATTCAATGAGCCGATCACGTATACCCTGACCAAAGAACAGCTGAAGGAATTAAATGCAAAAGGAGAACTGAAGATCAACATCTGGAACGCCGGAAAAATCCCGAGGCAGTATGTTGATTGTCGCATAACAAACATATCCATTGTGCCGGAAAAACTGAGGATCAGCCAGGATACGATTCTCAACGACGCTTCACTGACCCTTACCATGGCACACTCAGGGAACTCGGCCCTGATCCATCCCATGACAGGGAAACACTTCATGTTCAGTCAGTACAACGATGATGCGGCGCATTATTACCAGACCAGCAATATGAGTCCGCTGGGATGGGCCGAGAAGTACTTTTTCTACAACGGAAACCTGAGCACGATCCAGCGCAGCCTGGCCAGTGAATCACTGATCAGGAAAATCCTGAATGTGGCCAATGATGTGGACCTGATGATCTTTACCCGTCCGGCCGGCTGGGCCGAGATCAAACTGATCACGGATCTCAATCCCGGTGAACAGACCAACATGACGGCCAGCATCGACAGTTTGTCCCTGCTGATCAATATTGATTACAGGGCGACCACCCAGTTTTCGAACGTACTGGTGAACAGCTCAGATGATCTGCTTCCGCTGATCAAATGCAACAAATCCGATCTGAACGGGAAGACCTACGGATGGGGGAACTTTACACGAAGTTTCAGCAAAACAGCAGGACTGGCGATCTTTTCGGCCCCTGAAACCTATGGGATCTATGTGTTCGACAAGTGGAAAATGACCACTTCTGAAGGTACTGAAGATGTGTACCAGAATGATGTGGTTGTGAATACCGGAACCCATACATGGCTATCTGCCAACTACAAGCTGAATGTTCCTGACATACAGGTAACGGACACGATTATTGTTGCCTGGGACCAGGCATCGGCATCAATCTCCGTAGAGAACGACAATCCTTGTGATCACCTGCCCATGAAGTGGTTCTGCACCTCCGAAGGCGGATGGTTTGCCATTAAGCAGGGAACGGATAAAGGTACCGAAGAGGGAACAATCTCGCTAACAGTGACACAGAACCAGGGGGATCAGAGGGAAGGGATCGTCCATGTCTTTGCCATGGACGCTGCAGAACCACAACAGGATGTTGTGGTGATCCAGGAAAGTCGTCCGGTTAAGACCTTAGAACGAAACATTCAGGATGAATTGAAGATCTACCCGAATCCGGCCGGTGATAAGTTGTACGTGGCACTACCACCCCAACTGATAAATGAGGTAAAAACCATTACCATCAGCAGCATAGATGGCCGTTTGCTCATCCACCGGGAAATTAACCATACCGCGCAGCAAACGCTTGAACTGTCCCTGGAACCTTTGCTCCCGGGTGCATATATACTGGAGCTGCATGTCAACGGCATCAACTGGCACAGAACATTTGTCAGGAATCCCTGATGCTGTATGCCGGTATATGGCAGTTGTCCATGTGCAGGATTACCAGCTAAAAATTATGATAAGATATTCTACATGCCAGGTATCATCATAAGAAAAACCAGGTTATATGAAACACTTGCTCTCATAAACTAATTCTGAAAACACCTTGACTTAAACTTATTTAAAGGAGGACCACTGCTATGAAAAGAATTTTGCTACTATTCATCTTAAGCAGTATTGCTCTGACAATATCTGCCCAGGCACCCAACAGCTTTAATTACCAGGCTGTGCTCCGCAACGCTTCAGGAGCAATTCTAACCTCTCAGGAGGTCTCTCTCCAGATTTCCATTTTGCAGGGATCCCCCGATGGTTCCTCAGTGTTTGATGAAACGCACAATGTTACCACCAATGTTGTCGGGTTGGTTAACCTGGAAATTGGTACAATTAATCCAGTAGATTTTTCTGCTATCAACTGGCAAACAGGGCCTTATTTTTTAGAAATCAATGTGGACGGTGTAGAAATCGGTACCAGTCAGCTGCTATCTGTTCCATATGCACTGTATGCAGAAAAAACAGGCAACACAGATGACAATGATCCCGATCCGCAGAATGAGATACAGGATATTACACTCCTCGGATCAGATCTGAGCATTACCGGGGGTAGTACCGTTGACCTGGGTATTCTGCAGGATGGTACTGAAGATGCAGATGCGGATCCCACAAATGAAATTCAAAATCTTTCAATTACCGGCAACGTGATTGGTATTTCAGATGGAAATACCATCACCCTACCTACCGGTGAAGTTGACCTGGACCCTGATCCTACAAATGAATTGCAGGACATCAGCCTGTCGGGAACCGATCTGAGTATTTCCAGCGGGAGCACGATCAACCTTGGCGTACTGCAGGATGGCTATGAACCCGATACAGATACGGATGATCAGACCTTGAGTATCGCCGGTCACGATCTCTCCATCTCGGAAGGAAATACGGTTACACTTCCAGATGAAATCGATGATGCAGATGCAGATCCCTTGAATGAATTGCAGGATATCAGCCTGTCGGGAACCAACCTGAGCATCAGCGATGGAAGCACCGTCGATTTGTCCGGCTTGCAGGATGGATACGATCCAAATACGGATGATCAGCTTCTCAGTGTAAGCGGAAATCAACTTACCATCGAAAACGGGAATACTGTCACCCTGATTGATGAAGTTAACGATGCAGATGCTGACCCGCTCAACGAACTCCAGGACATCAGCCTGTCGGGAACCGACCTGAGTATTTCCAGCGGAAGCACGATCAACCTTGGCGTACTGCAGGATGGCTATGAACCCGATACAGATGACCAGATCCTGGCTATTACAGGATATCAACTAAGTATTGAAGATGGAAATACAATCATGCTGCCTGACAGTGTGATCGACGATGATGCAGATCCGTTCAACGAGATACAAAACCTGAATGATGTATTGCAACAGGGAACAAGTGCAGGAAGTCTGAATATTACAGATGTGGCAGATCCCGTTGATCCTGCTGATGCTGCAAATAAAAACTATGTTGATAATACAGCACTGTCCGGCTGGAGCCTGGATGGGAATTCCAGCACAAATCCTGGCAGTCATTTTGTTGGAACCACCGACAACCAGCCACTTGTATTCAGAACGAACAATACCAGGAGAATGGTGCTGAATACGAATGGAACCCTTGGTTTCGATAACACCGGACTTTCCGTTTTCCTGGGCAGCTATGCAGGTGCAAATGATGACCTGTCCAACAACCTGAACGTTTTTGTTGGGTATGGAGCAGGGAATTCAAATACTACAGGATCTGAAAACACGGCAGTTGGATACCGGGCCTTGTATGATAATACTGATAAAAGCGGACTGGTAGCCATTGGTCGCCAGGCACTGAATAACAATGGGACAGGAGCAACAGAAACCTATGAGGCGATCAACAATGTCGCGGTGGGCTCCAATGCGCTTTATGCCAATACGACAGGATATTATAATACTGGTGTTGGATTTCAATCCCTACAGAATAATAATTCTGGGAACAATAATACCGCGTTGGGAATGAGCTCACTAAATTACAATACTACTGGTTATTCAAATGTAGCTATAGGAACGTCTTCGCTCTACTATAATACCGATCGAGCTGAACTTGTGGCCGTTGGGTTTTCTGCGCTTTTTCGTAATGGCACAGATGCAACAGAATCATACCATGGTACTGGCAATACAGCCATCGGTTCACGAGCCCTGAATTCAAATACCACCGGATACAGAAATACAGCTGCAGGAACCCACGCATTACGAGCCAATTCAACCGGCTACGATAATACAGCCTCAGGATATTGGGCCTTATACAGTAATACTAACGGTAATGGCAATGCTGCATTTGGAAGTTACGCACTTAGGGGAAACACTACTGGAAATTATAATACCGCAAACGGGTACCGTGCACTATTTGCAAACAGCACTGGAAATGACAATACAGCAAGCGGATCTTCGGCATTGTATAACAATACTTCTGGAATAAGGAATACGGCCTATGGAAGCAATGCGTTATATAGAAATACAACCGGCAGGGATAATACGGCAGTGGGTTCAACTGCCCTGCAAAATAATACTACTGGCAGCTTCAATACAGCTCAAGGGTGGCAGGCGCTTATGTCAAATTCAACCGGTTTTTCAAATGTAGCCATTGGGATTCGTGCTTTGTACAATAACTCAACATCCGGGAACCTCGTTGCAATTGGAGATTCAGCGCTGTATAACAATGGAATCGGTACTGCCAATCAGTACCAGGGATGGGCAAATACTGCCGTAGGTTCGAAAGCCTTGTTTGCCAATACAACGGGCGCCAGGAACACGGCGATTGGATTCAGGTCAATGGAATCAAACGTGGAAGGCTTTTATAATACGGCTGTCGGATACTTCTCTTTAAGTGATAATACAAGCGGAAATGGGAATTCCGTATTAGGTATGTTTGCCATGCAATACAATGTGAGTGGCCAATACAATGTCGCTTCCGGATACCAGGTAATGCGCAATAATAGCGCCGGCGATTATAATGTTGCCATAGGATACCACGCCTTATATGAAAACACAAACGGAGGCAGTCTCGTGGCCATTGGAGATTCAGCATTGTTTAGTAATGGACTTGGGGCTGTTACTGCAATACAAGGATCAGGTAATACAGCAGTAGGATCAAAAGCATTGTGCTTAAATGACGTGGGATATTATAATACAGCACTAGGGTACCACGCCATGTATTCTAATGATGAAGGAAGGTACAACACGGCATCTGGATATCGGGCTTTGGCTGAAAATACAAGCGGCCATTCAAACACATCAGCAGGGTATTATTCCATGGCTAGAAATACGACCGGCCTGTATAATACTTCGTTCGGGAGAGAAGCTGGCTATTACAATGAAACCGGCAGTAATAACACTGCATTGGGTTACCAGGCAGGGCCTTCAAGCAGCAGCGGAAACCTGTCCAATACAACTGCTATCGGCAACGGGGCTACTGTAACGGCAAGCAATACCGTTCGGATTGGAAATACATCAGTCTCCTCCATCGGCGGGTATGCCCCCTGGTCAAATTTATCAGACGGGCGCTTCAAAACCAATATCTCCTCCAATGTTCCCGGTTTGGTATTCATTATGCAACTGCATCCAGTATTATTCAACTGGGATATGGAAAGACTGGATGATTTTACTGGGTATGATATGGATGATCCCAATATGAAAAAAGCTAAGGATGATAAAGCGCGCAAACTGCAAACAGGATTCATCGCCCAGGAAGTGGAACAGGCTGCAATAGCTTGCGGATATGAATTCAGTGGCATCATCAAGCCTCAAAATGAACATTCACATTACAATTTATCCTATGCCGAATTCGTGGTGCCATTGGTGAAGGCTATCCAGGAACAACAGGAGGAAATTGAGTATTTGAAAAAACGCCTTAATGAGTTGGAACAGGACAATAAATAAAGTGTAATTCCAAACCTTAATCAGCCAGTGTATTCTCAATAAATGCGATTACTGTTGCGTTGAATAATTCAGGCTCTTCAACCTGCGGAATATGCGCTGAATTTTCAAAGATGACAAAATTTTCATCCGGCAGGTTCATGGCTTCTTTCGCCTGGATGCCCAACTCAACAGGCAGGATCCCGTCATATCTCCCCCAGGCGATGAGTGTAGGGACCTCGATTTCGGAGAGTCGTGATGTAAAATCCAGGGTCCAGATATCCATATGCAGGATGACATTCAGGTTTTGCAGAAGGTAAGCAACGATATTGTTTTCAGATGCGAAGATCAGTTTCCCATCGATGAGTCCTTCTTCATTTGCGGGGTCATGGAAATAGCCATTTGCCCTTCCCACATGACCGCTGTGCCCTATTACAAAAAGAGGATCGTCCCAGGTATCCACGCCATCATAATAGCGGATAATCTCCTGCCACTCCTCCACCTCTTTTTCTGATGCCGACCCCGAAGCAATGGTTGCTTCGGCATGGTCGATGACATAATCTCTTGACATTTCATAGGCGTCCCTACTTAGATTATGACCCCCATCCACTTTGATCCAGCCGTCCACTTTCTCCTGGTTTCCCTCCTTAAGCAGAAAAGCGGTTCCCAGTGTGCCTCCCCAGCTGTGTCCCATCAGGAAGACGTGTTCCGGACTGTACCTGTCATCGAGCTGGGCGATCAGAACTTCCAAATCTTCGATATACTGATCGATATTGATCTGGGTTACCTCCGTTTTCCCCTGGCTGTTTCCCGATGCGCGCTGGTCATAATACACCATCGCAAATTTTTCTTCCGTTGCAGCAAGCATTTCATAAGCCCTTTCAGCATAGGTACTGCCTCCCGGACCGCCGTGCATATATACAATGAAGACTCCCGAGGGTATATTCCCCCGGACAACAACAGGCATATCCGCGCCCTTATAGCGCAGGTAATAGAAATCGTCGTAGTGCAGGTTCTCACAACCCGAGAGAATAATGACCGTTGCAACGATGAACAGAAACCTGGCTTGTCCCACTGACTTTATCATTTTAATTGCTGTTTTCGATTGTTACACGCGCATCAGAACATCTCCAGCGGAACGGATACCCGGCATTCCAATACAAGATGGTGCATCAGGAAATCATTAAACGGATACTGCCCAAACCATCTCATTCCCACCGAATATGCCAATCCTTCCAGGAAGCCTGTAAGTATTTGTTTCCCCCCTCCAATCAGGATCGTCGGAGCCGCATAATGCCACCCCCTTTTCGTCTCGGAAAAGGTCCCGTTTTCATATTGAATAACCGGATGGTCCGGTTGCTGGTACATCCATCCGCTGCCGGCAGAGGTTTCAAAGAACCTTCCCTTTTTACCGTTTGTCCTGAATACATATTCCGGGAAGACAAGCAGGTTGTTGTTGTACCCGGAATGCTTGTAAAATGCAATGTTCAGCCTGAGATGATGAAGGTCATTTTTTGCAGTAATCCGCGTTTGGAGGGATGCAATTGCTCCTGCCTTGGTTATGGATTCGCCGAAATACCCCGCATCGAATGCGATGGAAGAGCTTTTATCCTGACCCTGCAGTGATTGCAGGAATATGGCAAACACTGCCAAGGTAATGATCCTGTACATGGTCCTTTCTTACTGAACTTGCGGTGGCAAGATAGAGAATTGCGGAAAGCTGCAGGATGGATTTATGATAATTAACATTTTGGAATGGATCGTCAAAATAGCTTTTTTCCTGACTTGCAGGCATCCATTAGCAATGGCATTCCGCTGCGGATATCATCAATGATATTACATCAATCAATATTGCCAGAGGATCATGTCGATTTGCCAGCAGGAGGATAGCAGGATTGAAATTGCAAAAGGAAATTAGTCGTTTCTATTCATTCTCTCAATAATCTTTTTGTTAAAAGCTTCAAGGTCTCCGGGATTCCTGGAGGTAATCAGATTTCCATCCTCAACAACTGCTTCATCCACCCAATTTGCACCTGCATTCTGTAAATCCTTTTTTATAGAAAAAAACGATGTCATTGTTCTGTCATGTACCACATCAGCTTCGATCAGCATTTGAGGTCCATGACAAATCGCAGCGACGGGTTTGCTTTTATCAACAAATGAACGTACAAATGCCACAGCTTGTCTGTCCCTCCTCAATTTGTCGGGATTGATTACTCCGCCTGGCAATACGAGTAGCCCGTAATTATTATCATTTACCTCAGCCAGTGTGTGATCAACTCCAATTTTTTTACTCCAGTTACCGTGATTCCACGCCGTGATTTCACCCTTTTCTGTTGAAATTACATCCACCTGTATCCCTGCTCCTTTTAAGGCTTCCAATGGCTCAAATAATTCCGAC
>CAYOSB010000122.1:0-11462 GCA_964406495.1 uncultured Bacteroidaceae bacterium
GTATATCCATCACCAAAATCCCATAAATAATCAACGCCATCATCCGATGTATTGTAAAATTCCACCTGCTCACCGACAAATACAATATCTGTCTCATAAGCTACCGGACCATCCTCTCCGGGCAGATCTGTATACACTGTAAAATCAGCAACCGGCTGAACAGAAGTGACAGTGATGGTTGCCTGTGCTACGTCCATTCCACCATGTTTTCCAAATGCCTTTAGCTGAACAGTGTATGTCCCTCCAGACATATATTTATGCTTAGGATCGTAAACAGAGGAAAAAGTCCCGTCTCCGAAACTCCATTCGAAAGAGGTTGCATCCATGGATAGATTCTCAAAATAAACGTCCTCGCCAGTACTCACATTCGCTGGTGTAAATGCAAAATTAGCTACTGGATCACTTGTACACCCTGTCAGGATCAGGGCCAGGACTGCCGATATGGTTATTAATTTTTTCATGACCGTATTTTTTAGAGGTTAGTACAGAGGCAACATGTATGATGCTGTCTTCCCTGTTAAATAATGAGTTACTTTAAGTGTTAGAATCCAAAATACATGCCAAAATAACCGTATTGGATAATTTATACTAATTTATTTCCTTTACAGGGAATCAAAACCAAGTACGAATGTTTCGAAAAAATCTACAAGGCACACTTCTGTTAACCATCATCCTGCTGTCCGGTACCATGCTTTCCGGGCAGTCTGAAAAAATCACCCTGGAAAAGATATATCGCAGTAACACCTTTTCTGCCAGGTCGGTCAGGGGTATTAATTCCATGAATGACGGGAAAAACTATTCCGTGAACAACCGTGGTACAAGCATCGACATCCACAGGTACAAAGATGGGGAAAAGATCTCAACGATATTCAATGTCAATGACCATGAAGAAATCAATGGGTTCAATAATTACAGGTTCAGTGCTGATGAGCAATTGGTCCTCCTGACGACGAAAACAGAACGCATTTACAGGCATTCTTTCAGGGCTGAGTATTACCTCTATGATGTAAAGAAAAACAGTCTTCAACCGCTCTCAGGAAACGGAAAACAGCAGCTTGCATCCCTGTCCGCCAACAACCAACATGCTGCGTTCGTAAGAGATAACAACATCTACCTGGTTGATCTGGAAACGATGGAAGAGCGACAGATTACTTTCGATGGGAAAAAAAATGAGATCATCAATGGTGCTCCTGACTGGGTATACGAAGAAGAATTTGGATTTGCTGATGGGTTTAAGTGGTCGCCTGACGGGAAGCGTATCGCCTTTTACAAGTTTGATGAAAGAAAGGTCAGGGAATTTTTTATGACCATATTCGGCGACCTGTACCCTGATGCATATACATTCAAATACCCAAAAGCCGGGGAGGAGAACAGTGATGTTACCATTCATGTATATGAGCTGGAGTCAGGGGTGACCACTGAGATGTCCGTAAGCACGCACGAAGAATTTTACATACCAAGGATCAAATGGACCCATGACCCGGAAATATTGAGTGTAATCTGGCTCAACAGGCTGCAAAACCATGTAAAAGTGCTTCACGCCAATGCGGTGGATGGAAGCGCGGAGATTGTTTACGAAGAGAAGAATGAAAAATACATTTCCGAGGCAACAGATGACATGGTCACCTACCTCCCGGACAATACGTCATTTCTACTTATCAGTGAAAAGGACGGCTACTTTCATTTCTACAGGCACAACTATATTAACGGAATTACCAACCCGGTAACTTCTGGAGATTATGATATTGCAGACCTGGTTGGTGTGGACCAGGAAAGAGAAATCCTTTATTACACCTCATATGAAGTAGATCCAACACAGGTTCATCTCTATTCCATCGGACTTGACGGATCTGATAAAAAGAAGATCTCGGTAGGACCGGGGTCATATGATGCCAGTTTCAGTAATTCCTATGACTACTATATCCTGAGTCATTCGAGTGCAAACACACCCCCTGTTTATGAATTGTACAACAGGAGAGGCAAGCTGATCAGGGTACTTGAGGACAATGCTGAATTAAAACAATCGACTGAGGATCACGTCTTTGCCCGGGTGGAATTTATGAAAGTCCCCACCAGAAGCGGTCAGCTGCTCAATGGGTATATGATTAAACCCATGGATTTCAACCCTGAGAAGAAATACCCGTTGTTCGTCTATGTATATGGTGGCCCGGAATCACAAAACGTTGTGGAGGAATGGGGAAGGCGTACCCCCTGGTTCCAGTTGCTCGTGCAGGAAGGATACATTGTCGCCTGTGTAGACAATCGCGGCACCAACGGACGTGGTGAAGCATTCAGAAAATCAACGTATATGCAATTGGGCAAACTTGAGACCATCGACCAGGTCGAGGCAGCAACATACCTGGGAGAATTGCCCTATATCGACAAAGAACGGATCGGCATGTTTGGCTGGAGCTACGGCGGATTCATGACCAGCCTGTGCCTGACCCGGGGAAATGGCCTTTTCAAAATGGGCATTGCAGTCGCTCCCGTTACCAACTGGCGCTATTACGATACGATATATACGGAACGTTTTATGCGTACACCTCGTGAGAACCCGAAAGGTTATGACAACAATTCTCCAATCAACTATGCTGACCAGTTACAGGGCAAATTTTTGCTGATCCACGGTACTGCTGATGATAATGTGCATTATCAGAACAGTATTGATTTTGTTACTGCACTGGTAGAAGCAGACAAACAATTTGAAATGCAATTCTATCCCAATAAAAACCATAGTATTTATGGGGGAAATACTACCTATCACCTGTACAAGCGAATGACTGAATTTATCCTGGAAAATCTTTGATACATCAGGGAGAGTGAGAGAATGGGAGAACAGGAGAATGAGAGAACAGGAGATCAGAAGAACGGGAGAACGGGAGAACGGTTAAAGAATGAATGAGCAGAGCAGAGCAGAAAATGAAAGCGCAGGTAGCGAATGATAATGTTGCTGACTGGCTTCCTACGACACCCGGGGAAGTGAAGGCAAGGGAATGGGATGAACTGGATGTGATTCTCTTTTCCGGGGATGCTTACATCGATCATCCCTCGTTCGGCATACCTGTGATTGGCAGAGTGCTTGAGGATGCCGGGTTCAGGGTCGGCATCGTTCCCCAGCCCAACTGGCAGGACGACCTCCGCGATTTCACAAAGCTGGGGAGACCCAGGCTTTTCTTCGGTGTATCGGCCGGTGCAATGGATTCTATGGTCAACCATTACACTGCCCGCAAAAGGAGGAGATCAACAGATGCCTACACGCCGGGGAATGTCAGTGGGTTCCGTCCGGATTATTCCAGCAAGGTGTATACTGCTGCACTTAAAAGATTATTCCCGGATGTCCCGGTGATACTGGGAGGTGTGGAAGCCTCCCTGCGCAGGCTCACGCATTATGACTACTGGAAAGATCAACTGGAGAAAAGCTTGCTCCCGGATTCCGGTGCAGATATGATCGTATATGGAATGGGTGAAGCGTCCATTCTCCAGCTCGCCAGGCTCATGGATAAAGGCGTTCCTTTCAACCAGATCACCAACCTGAAACAAACAGTTGTGTCGCGAAGTAAAACAGAGCGTAATGCGATACTTGCCAGGCAACACTATGTTGAATTGCACAGCCACGCGGACTGCCTTGCTGATAAGAAAAAATACGCTGAAAACTTTGCCACCATCGAGATCGCATCCAATATGACACATCCTGATGTGATCATCCAGGAGTGTGGTGACCAGGTGGTGATTGTTAATCCCCCGACCCCGTTGCTGACAGAAAAACAGCTCGACCGGATCTATGATTTACCGTACACGCGACGACCCCATCCCAGGTACAGGAAAAAACCACCTATCCCGGCCTACGAGATGATCCGGCACTCGATCAATACCCACCGGGGCTGTTTCGGGGGATGCAGTTTCTGCACGATCTCCGCCCACCAGGGAAAATTTATTCAGAGCAGGAGTGAAACTTCAATTTTGAAGGAAGTTCAGAAAATCACCGGGATGGATGATTTCAAAGGATACATTAGCGACCTGGGCGGTCCCTCGGCCAATATGTACAGAATGAAGGGAAGGAACCAGAAGATGTGTGATGTATGTCAGCGCCCCTCGTGTCTTCACCCCTCCATATGCAAGAACCTGGACACTGACCATACACCGATGACAAATTTGTATAAGAAAGCTGCCGGTATTCAAGGTGTGAAAAAAGTGACGGTCGGAAGTGGCATCAGGTATGATTTCCTTGCCCAGGAAGAAGAAAAAAACCACTTCAGGGAATATTTCAGCAATATCGTCAAACACCATGTTTCCGGGAGGCTGAAAGTAGCCCCCGAACATACCGATCCTGAAATCCTGGATGTGATGCGGAAACCGGACTTCAGCCTGTTCAGGGAGCTGACCGGCGAATTTAACCGGATCAACCAGGAGCAGAGTTTGAAGCAGCAGATCGTCCCCTATTTCATTTCAAGCCACCCGCACTGCACACCGGAGGAGATGGCAGAACTTGCTGTGCTGACCAAGGATGATGGTTTCAGGCTTGAACAGGTACAGGACTTCACCCCTACTCCGATGACGCTGGCAACGGTAATGTACCATTCTGGCTATGATCCCTATACACTTGAAAAAGTTATTTCCGCCAGGTCCGTGCGGGAAAAATCAAGACAGGTCATGTTCTTTTTCTGGTATAAGAAAGAGTACCGCAAACAGATCAGGGAATCCTTACTTCAGATGGGTAGAGCGGACCTGATCCCAAAACTTCTTGCTAGAAAGTAAATTCAGAACTCCTTACTTATCGCAGTCTAAGTTAGCGGATATTTTGAAAACCATTCGTAAATCTGTTCCTGGAAAAATAGTTTCTGTTTGGTTCAATAGGTTTGCCAATTCAGCTGCTGCCTGATTATATCTGTTGGCAGACAATGAATAGAGTACAACATTGAGGATGTTGTTTTTATAATCTGGTATCACATCAGCATTTGACTGTATTATCTGTTTAACAACCATCCTTTTTTCTTTATCAGCATTGGCAAGGTATGGAGATATAAATGAGGCAACGGCAGATTCTGCCCTGTAGCATATCATTTTAATCACATTCAAAAACACCTTACTCTCGGTTTTCAGTTTGTTATAACGTTTCTCTTCAGGCATCTGGCTGAGTTAGATACGGGGTTGTATCTTCTTTCTTTCCCTAACCAACAAGTCTTCTTCCTGATTGTACTGGTCCAGCATCTGTTTGTACTGCATCTGTTTGTCGATAATTCGAGGTAGTCAAGTTCACTGTCCATCACCTGCTCGACCAACGGGTAAAATTTTGATTCGATACGTTGTTTTTTCTCCCTGAGCTTTTTGAGCTGGTAGGTAGCTTTCCTGTATTGGGGGTTTACCACAGTCTTTTCCATATCAATAGTCTCCACCCCGAAAGAGATCATTTTATCGAAGTCGTAATCCTGAATAAGGTACCGAAAAAAGTTTTCCTGACTCCACCGGACGAACATCCTCCCGGCCACATGCTTGGTTTGAAGATAAGGATGGGTTGTAATAACTGCCGTTTGATGCCCGTTGTCGCCTAAGCGCCGGATCTCACTCATCTGGTATCCTCCCAGCTCTGTTTCCTGTTCGCATAAATACATGTTAATGATATGATTTAATACCTGAACATCAATACCTTTAAAACGATCTTTATCCCATTGATCCTTTACATTTTTGCGATAAGTGATAATGGCTATTCGATAGTTCTCCCAAAGACGTTGAAAGAAGGCAGGCTCACAGGCTTCCCTGTCAAAAACAAGGGTGCATTGGGGTGCGTTCTGATTTTCAATTTCTGCCGAAATTAATTTCGCCTCCATCGTGGGATGATCTGGTGTTCTATTACCGTTTGCAGTTTCTCGGTCAGCTCACCCATGACCATCATTACCGGCATGCCCCTGGCATCATTTACCCAAAACTCGGAGGTGGCGCTCAAGCACAGCTTCTGTCTTGAGACAAACTTTGAAGGTAAGTTGGCCTTGTAGCCATAATAGATCCTTACATGGCCGTCTACATACAAAAAATCGGAATCATCCCCGCTATCATCACGGTACCACTGGTCGATCAGAAGATTGTTAAAATGTACTGATCGTTGTTGTTCGCTAATGAATTTTATTTTCTCCCGCAGACATCTCACTTCAGGGATCCTGTCCAAACCAATAAGTCGGCCAATCTCACCCGGCTTACATTGTTTTAACTGTTCCAGGTTCTTTATCCTTGCCAGGGCCATAAATGCCAAGGTCAAAACCACGGATTCCAGTCCGTAATAATGCGATGCCGGCAGGCGAAAGACTGCTTTTGCCTTCAATAATCCCTGGGCCAGAAGAGAGGGTAGCATGAACAAGATCCCAGTTCCACATAATGACTTATTCTCTGTAAACTCCGGACGAGCGTGCGCACCTTCGCCAAGCGGACATAAAGCACGCTCTACAAACCGTGTAGTGGCCTCTCCCATAGGTGCTGTAGGGTCTGCATGGTCTCGATCGCCTGGCGTACACTCTTCCTTGATGAAAGTTACCTCAATGCTTTTTTTTTAAATACCCCTTCTTAACTGCATAGCGGATGGCTGACTCCCGAACACCTTCTTCCCTGGCGATACTATTAACGCTTTGTCCTTTATCAAGCTTCTGCTGTATACGAACACGACATGCCCCGGTTATCTTATGGGCTGTGCCATGTCGGGCATCATCCCCAAAGAAACCCTGTTCTCCATTTTCCAGAAATTTCTTGTAATAACGGTAGACACTGTCCTCGCTGACTCCAAAGAAGTTCTGGATATCAACCTTCCGGCAGGTGCCCTGGTGAATAAAATTGCTGGTAATGAATCTGAAAGCATTTATATCATCTTTGGCGTGACTATACACAGGGGCGCCATTGACAATGTATTCAAGGCCATCTTTCTCGTACACACCAAGGTTGTCATTGATCAACCGTGCTTCTCTGGGAAATATGGGTAAGATCAATTACATAACGCTAAAGATACCGCATTTTCTCTTTGCAAAAAAATCCTCGGAAAAGCCTATATTTACGTTACCAGATCAGGAGTTCTGATACTAGTAAAAATAATTATCTTACCTCAAAAGTACTTCCAAGTTCAACTTCAAATTCACCTTCAATATAAACATCTTCTTCTGCGTCAAAAACAACTGAAGCTCCATTCATAATTCTTACAGGACCAGGACTTATACTAGCAGTAACATTACTGCCAGCATATATATTAAGACCAACATAGTATTCATCTGTGCTTATTGATTCGTTTTGTATAAATAAATCATTTACATATTGATCGTGAATTGAACCATTACCAGATACCGAAATGCTTGTTGGATTAAGAAGACAAGTTCCTGGGTTTGGAATAACAGAAGTGTTTGTTCCAGATATATACCCTGAATGTAAGTTGATTGAACTAAGAATATCCTGCAAGGATATGTTAACACCATTCTCAAGACAGAAATAGGCTCCATCTTCAATATCAATATAGCCGGATCCGACAATATTTATACTAGCTCCATTTTTTACTTGCATTGTACTTCCATCTTTTATTAAGATTTTTGAATCATGACCAATATCGATTGTCGCACCAGACTCTATAATTAAAGTACTATTATTCTTAATTATCATATCAGAAGATGATTCAATATCAAATTTGGCATTGGTTTTTATTGTAAATACTGACGGAATTATAAAATCATCATATATAGGATGTTTAGTATGACGATTTGCATTCCCATTCTTATCTAGTTCCAGACAATTACCTTCTTCAAGAATCAAATCCGGATCTAAATCTCCGGTATTATCCAGCAACTCAATATAACCACACCATCTTTTATCATCTCTAACTGAATAGTCATCAAAACTTACTTTTATTTCCATTTCTTTTGAAGCCTGGTTGTATGATAAGACTTCAACTTTAAGTCCATTTAATATGTTAGGATCTATCTTGTAGTTAGACTTATCATAATTTGGATAATTCAAAGCAGGTATAATTCCTGACAAACTTATTTCATCACCTGGAAGAAATACGTCAGACCTTCTACCTAATATAATAGAGGCCTCCATATTTGTGCCCCCAAGATATGAGTAAGTCATAACCGTATTTATATCGTCTGTTTCTCTGACGATAGAATATGCTTCATGGTTTTCATTGCCACCATTAAAGCTTTGTATATATTTAATTGTTCCATCACTTCCAGGAACTTGAGCTACATCTGGATAATCATCAGGAATACCATAGTAGGGATTTAATCCTGAAATTGGATTTTCTTTTTCCCTTTTATATTTAAAGATTGTATTATTCCAAAAATAATCCCATGTTTTATCAGGGGCTAATGGAGAATGCCAATAATCGTAGTTTCCTTGGGCATTTAGTATCTTAATGCCATTTACCTTGTCCAAATCAAATACCATATTTGGAGTAATTAAATTCCTGTCATCCAAAATGTTCTCTATATACATATATAATCCAGCGCTTATTTTCAGGAATTTCTTCACCATCTATTGACGCAACTGTTCCTGCCCATTTTTTATGGTCAAAAGAAGACAGTAACTGATGATTTTCAATCCATAAATAAGTATTAGTTGTATGAGGAATTCTAATCCTAACTACATCTCCAGTTGTAATAAAATCACGAACAGTGTAAATCCCACCATTCAGAAGGTCAGATTCAGACTTAATATCTGTATTAATAGAAGGACTTCCACAAGTAAGTTCAATCCAGCCTAGCAACCATCTTTCCCATCCATTAGCAGATATATTCTGGACTCCTGAAGAACTCTTCATCAGTCCCCAACCTGATTTTGGGAATCTCCATCTTGTACCAAATGCATTATTCGCTCCCATAATATGAGGGCAAGAGTATAACTCATGGGCAATTTCATGACTCATAATATTAACATAAGAATCAACATCATAACCCCCAGTACAATTAGTATATCCGGAACCATCAAAAGTATAACCATTATATGCAAAGGACGACAATCCGTCAAGAATAGAATAACCTCCTTGAGAACCGGCCCAAGTATTCATACCTGAAACAGGTTGTGTACTCCAACCGTTGGAATAGCGGTAGCAAAATATAACATAGTCAGGTTTGTTATCTGGTCCTGTCGCACTGGCGTCGAACTTATATAAGGGTTTATTTTCATGTAAATCATATGGAGACCAATCAAAGCTTGGAAAGTCTTGTTTCATCTTAGTCATTACTCTCTTGTTAATTTCAGACCACCCAGTTGCATTATATGGGAAATCTGAATTGTTTGATGTTGGATCAATCTCAATACAGTGGGGAGTACCGTCTGAATTGGATAAAATATCTCCTAGGAAATTAAATTGATTACTTGACATTACATTATAATATTTGGAAAGACTGCGATTATCAGTATTTGCATATATTGTAAATTCATTTGTTGAACTAAAAATCAAATCAGGAGCTGATGCATCTATTGGATTAACAAAATCTGGCGCATCTGCATTATAACTCCAGTTACCACAAGGCTGATCCATATCGTTTGTAAATTTTGCGAAAATTATTAGAGTCCGAATGGTACCTTTTGGTGTAAACACCTCACCATAAGGTGCATAGTTGATACCCGTGCTCTTTTTCATTGATTCAGGATAATCTTTCCAGGTGCTATCATAATAGCTTTCATAAGAAAAATCTAAACTGGGATCCTGAGCAAATAATGAATAACAAAAACTAACGGAAAATATTATAATAAATAGATTTTTCATTTACTTTGTTTTATAAATTTACCAATATTATATGTTGACTCATTCTCAAATAAAATCAAAAAATATACTCCAGTAGCATAATCAGAAATGTTAATGGTAGTAGAATAGTTTTCAAAATCTTTCTTGTTTATAAATTCTCCATTTATGTTATAAATTTGGACCGTTCCGGAATAAGATAATGGAGATACCACATACAGATAATCTGAAGTAGGATTAGGATAGATTAACACATCTTTGGGATTGATTCTCTGTAATATTTCAAAGTTAGAAAGATAAGTACATTGATCAGATGCGTATTTTATGTCTTTGTACTCAAGGATATCATCTTTATAGACACATAATAGAAGTTGAGCATAGGATATGTTATCATCCAAATCTTTACATTGGTATAATAATCCGGAATTTGGTCCAACACCTTCAATAAAAGCTAATCTTTTAAAATTATTTCCTATTTGAAGTTTATAATCTAATTGAATATGCTTTGTGCCATTTACAAAAAATACTGAATCAACCACAGCAATTGAATCCTCCAGAAAGTCTGGAGTAACTATCTTAAAATCATCACCTTTATGTAATGACAAATTCATAATAAGATACTCTTTTTGGGTTTCCAAAATATATATCCAGACTTTTCCAGATGAAACATCTTCCCTTAGCAGAAATTTTTCTGTATTATAGATTCCTTGAATATCCAGTATAATATATTCTTTCGAGTTAATTATGGTGTCTGATTCAGCAATGATTTTGATATCATCAACCCGATCAATTGCCTCTCTAGCTGAATACCATATTGTACTGTTATCTCCAAATATTGACTCATAATCCTGACAATTGCAGTTCAGGTTTGAAAGAATAAATATCCAGATCAAGATGCTAAATTTAGTTTGATTCATGATAATCATTTAACTTTTTGTAATTTATGGAAAGTATATTAATGGATCCAATCAAATTACTCTTTATCAATTTTAACTATCCTACCTAGAAAAGTAATATCATCATAATTAGAATTAATAAATGAATAAGTGCCATTTTGTAAACTGGTTATATCAATAATAATCGAAGATTCCCCATTCAATTCTGAGACAAGTACAATCTTTCCATTTAAGTCAAATACCTGAATTATTCCTTTTAATGGCTTTTTTGTATCAATTCTGACTTTATCTAGAGTTGGATTTGGATAAATAAATGCACCTTTTCTTTCGCTTGCAGTTTCAATATTATTATATAGATATTCGCAGTTTATACCGATTGGATTCTCATAAGACATAATTCCATTCTGAAAACATCTTAATCCTGATGGACATCCAGCATCGCATTGTAGCATATTTGTTGGCAAGAAGTAGTTTTCTGCACCTAAATACTGTATATTAAATGCACCATAATAGAAATCTGTATACTTTTCATAATGATAGAATTGCTTTATGGTGTTTATGGTATCATTAAAAGTAATAATTTTAATAGAATCAATTACCTGGACTACGGTATCAGTTATCTTATCATTCAAACCAACTGGAATTTTAATAGTATCTCCCTCAATGGCATTATAATTATATAAAAGGCACATATCATCTGCGAAATAACGAAATACTGAATTTGATTCTTGATCGTAATATAAATATTCGTTCCCCTCTTCAACAGACTCTCCGTTATACTTGACTCTAGTTTTTTCCACTATTGAAAAGATCTTATTTTCGATTATTGTATCTCTTTCAACTGTTAATTTTAA
>CAYOSB010000123.1:0-11262 GCA_964406495.1 uncultured Bacteroidaceae bacterium
CAGGATATATATTGGCACTTCCAATGGGATCTATGCATATACCATCGAGGACCAGCTTGCCGGGTTTGAAAAGATGGGTGAAAATATTCAGCGGAATGTATGGGATTTTTCAAAATTCACACTGCAGAACGGCGAAAAGATATTACTTGCCATTGGGGAGGACGGCCTTTTCGAAGTCCATGCAGAAGGACATGTAATCAACATAGAAGAACGCATCACAGGTGATATTGACGAAGATTCCAAAGTTTTCTGGGGATACCAGGTCTATACTGATCCTCACAGGAACAACCAGATCTACATTGGGATGGAATCAGCCATCACTTCACTTGTGAACGAAGGTTCTTACTGGAGACTGGCGTTTTCAACAGAAGAGATGGGAAGTGATATCAGGAGCCTGGCCAAGGTGAGTGAAGACACCCTTTGGTTCAGTTCGACCATGCATGGTGTAGGGTATATCTCTCCTCTGGATACAGGCGCACAAAAAACATACCTAGGGTCCGTATCAGGTTTACCCGAATTGATTGACAACTTTGTCTTCAACATCAGCGATGAATTATTTGTGGGTACAGCAGATCGGTTTTATATAAAAAAGAATATAGCTGACTCAGTGGTATTTACACCTGCGCCCTTGCTCAATGATTATTTGCCCGGAGGTACCAACAAGATACACTCCATCTATAAAGATCATGACAGTGCTTTGTGGTTCAGCTATGAAAACAGCAATCAGGGCTGGATGATCACCTCACTGGTACCTGAAGCAGATGGTAAATACCACATGATCAACAAACCATTCCTCCCGCTGGACAATTTTTCGACGGATGCGTTTCACAGCACCGACACATCCGGCATATGGTTCACCCTGTCCAATAAGTTATACCATTACAACAGGAACGGGGCATTCAGAGAAGGAACGTACCGGGCCCTGGTCCGAAAAATTACGGTGAGCGGTGACTCCGACAGCTCTGTGATTTTTAATGGTACACATATTGTGCCTGCAGGAAAGAGTGGTTTCAGGGTAGCTGAAAAACAATCCGGCAATCTGTTCCCCACTGTACCACATTCCCGTAATAATATTGAATTCAGATGGAGTGCACCTTATTATCATGCGCCCGGGAAGACCGGCTACAGTTATTTCCTTGAAGGATTTTCGGAGGGATGGTCAGATTGGGAAAACGACATCTACCAGGATTTTACCAACCTGCCGCATGGAAACTATACTTTCCGCATTCGGGCCAGGAATGTATATGGAGACATCAGCCAGGAGGACTCCTTCGCATTTGAGATTGAACGACCCTGGTACCTTACCTTCCTGGCATTCCTGATTTATATCATCCTTGCCGTGTTCATTGTCTATATCATTATCGTATTGTATACACGCAGGCTCAAGAGAGAGAACATCAGGCTGGAAGGGATCATTGAAGAGCGCACTACTGAGATCAGGAAGCAGAAAGAGGAGCTGACTGACAGTATTGAATATGCAAGCCGGATCCAGCGTGCGTTGCTGCCTCCCGAACAGATCCTGGAAAAGCAGGGGCTGGAGCATTTTATCCTGTTCCGGCCGCGGGATATTGTCAGCGGAGACTTCTATTGGTTTGGCAAGAACAATGGAAAAACTTTTGTTGTTGTGGCGGACTGCACAGGCCATGGGGTGCCAGGGGCATTTATGAGCATGCTGGGCATATCCTTCCTGGATGAAATCGTGATCAAATCGGGGATGTCAGATACCAATAAAATCCTGGATGCCTTGCGCAGTCATGTCATAAAATCCTTGCGGCAAACCGGTCATAGTATTGATGAGTCCACTAAAGATGGAATGGATCTCGCCATGGTAGCCATCGATGATCAGACAAAACATATCCAATATTCAGGAGCATACAACCCTTTATACGTAGTCAGAAAACTCAGCAACGAAGAGAAAAAAATCCTGGAAAAAGGAAAGGAACTGGAACTGGAAAGGGGTTCGATCCACAATGATACCTACCTGCTTTACCAGGTCAAGGCAGATCACATGCCTATCGGTATATCAGAAAAAGATCATGAGTTCAGTGCCACTTTAATCGATGAGAAGGAGTGCACGATCTACCTGTTTTCAGATGGTTACGTAGATCAGTTCGGCGGTCCGCTCGGCAAAAAATTCATGTCAAGGAACTTTAAACGGCTCTTGTTGGACATCCAGGACCTCTCTATGCAGCAGCAAAAAGAAAAATTACAGGAGAAACTGGACAAATGGATGGGCAACATCAGCCAGATTGATGACATCCTGGTACTGGGGATCAAACCTTAAAAGGATCAATGATAACAGTGAATGCAGAGCAAAACCTGAATTTATCAAGACAAGATTTGCTGGATCAGAGAAGAGAATTGCTGGCCAGCATCAAATACGCAAGTTTTATTCAAAAAGCGATTCTGCCCGAATTTAATTACCTGGACAAGGTATTGCATGAATATTTTATATTCCACCTGCCCAGGGACATTGTAAGCGGTGATTTTTACTATTGCACCAGGGTTGAGGATCATATCATTGTCGCTGCCGGAGATTGCACGGGACATGGTGTGCCGGGTGCACTTATGAGCATCATGGGTGTCTCTTTCCTCAACGACATCATCAGCGGCAGGGGACCATGGAAAGCAAGCCGCATCCTCAACCTGCTCAGGGAAAGGGTAATGAAAGCGCTGCACCAGACCGGAGATGATGAAGAAAACAAAGATGCCATTGACATGGCCCTGGTCGTATTCAATGAAGAAACCGGGGTACTGGAATATGCCGGAGCGAATAACCCGCTTTACCATATAAGGAAAGGGAGGCTGACCGAGATCAAGGGAGATAAAATGCCCGTCGGTGTCAATGCAATTGAGGAAGATTCATTTACCAACCACAAGATACAATTGATCTCCGATGATATGATCTACATTTTTTCCGACGGGTATGCAGACCAGTTTGGCGGGGAACGCAATAAAAAATTTAAATACGGCCCTTTTAAAAAGATGCTGACCGAAAATGCAGAACTTGACCTTACTATACAGAAGCAGAAAGTATATTCAGCATTTTTCGACTGGAAAGGAACGACTGACCAGGTCGACGATGTCCTGGTAATGGGCATCAAATTCATGTGACATCGGCGGAGGAATCCACAATTTTAGTATACTTGTCATTAAATCCAACAATATTTTATGAAACTGACTGCCTTTCGGATCAAAAATTTCAGGTCGATCAAAGACACCAAATGGCATGACCTGGCATATGATAACATCACCTGCCTGATCGGGCAGAATGAATCGGGGAAGACATCCGTACTGGAAGGTTTAAAATCATTTCATGATGGTCACCTGATCGAGGACATGCTGCGAAGTGATCTGTCCATGCCCCAGGTAGCCTGCAGGTTTAATTTTGACATCAGCGAATTCAGGGACAACTTAGATTTTAACAGGCTGCACCCCGAGATCAGGGATCAGCTGGAAAACATACATACCATTTCCATCTCCCGTACATGGGAACCAGACCTGTCCAGCAAGCTGGCCACCGGAGAGGAGCTAAGTGAACTTTTCCAGGCTGAGGATGATAAGCGCAAAGTGAGAGAAACCAGGATCGAAAAACTGCTTCAGAAAACCGCAGATGAAATCAAGAAGACCGAAATCGCAATCAACAAGGCGGAAAAAGTCCTGCTGGAAACGCGGGAGGCTTTAGAAGCGCAGCAACAGAAGGTAAATGAAATAAAAAAAACCGGCAGGTCACTGTTTTCCAAAAACAAGAAAAGGTTTAGTAAAGAGGAGGCCGCCCGTATCCAGGAAGAATATGCTGCACTTGAAAAAGAGTATCAGCATAAAAAAACGGACTGGGATGAAAAAGAGACGAAGTTAGGTGAACTCAGAAAGAAAGGAGTCCTGAAAGACCGTATCAGCAAAATACGAGATGAAATCCAGTCGCATAAAAATGAACTGGTTGAGGCCAGGGAACGCTTTCAGCAGTTTTCGGATATCGCGGGATTATACGCGTCTGAAAAAGAGATGCGCTCTGCAGAAACCAACAGGGAGCAGTACAGGCTTGAGATTGAACTTGCGAAAGACGGGCTCCAGGAAAGTAAAAAGCAGTACGATATCCTGTTGCTCGCAGCAGAGCTTATCTATGCAGGCAATCCGTTCGAAACAGCATATGAGCAAGCTGAAAACGAAATTCGCAGCCAGGAGAATTTTATGGGGCCTGAAGAGCTTGGTGAGGAATTGTTCAAATTTGTGCCCGAATTTGAAATGTTCGAAGATTTCAGTTCACTGCTTCCCAACAGGATTGACCTGGAGGACATTGTAGTTGGCAACACATCTGCAGAAGGATACAAGGCCGCTGTCAACTTCCTAACGATCACCGGTCTTGACTTTTCTTTTTTTCAGCAACCCTCCAGCAGGATCCTGAAACAGAAGATCGAAAACCTCAATGGTGAGCTCACGTTGAATTTCCAGGAATTCTGGAGACAGAATGTGGGTAAGAACAACAAGATCAAGATCAACTTTGAACTTGCACATTACGACCATTCCCAGGCCGAAAAAAGCGGAAAGCCGTTCATAGAATTCTGGATCAAAGATGAAGCTGAAAGACTTTATCCCAAGCAGAGGAGCCGCGGGGTAAGGTGGTTTCTGTCTTTTTTTATGGAACTCAAGGCCACTGCAATGGACAGCAAACGCAGCCAGAAAATACTGCTGATCGATGAACCCGGGGTAAGCCTGCATGCACGTGCCCAGGAAGATGTCCTGAAAGTCTTCGATGACATAAAAGCACATATGCAGATCATCTATTCCACCCACTCCCCTCACCTGATCGATGTGAATAAGTTATACAGGGTAATCGCGGTACAGCGTGCTGTTGAAGATGATATGAACAGTGAAACGGTTGTATTGAATGCACGGTCGCTCAAAACAGCCACCGCAGACACCCTCTCCCCTGTGTATGCCATGATGGGGGCACGACTCAACCAGCAGGACATTATAAAATCATATAATAATGTGGTGGTAAAAGACCTTGCAACGTTCTATTTTTTAAAAGCAATCTTGCTGCTGACCGGCTACAACAAAAAAGAGTGTTTCTTCCTGCCGGCATCAGGCACTGCAAGTATGCCCATGATGATTAATATTCTGATCGGATGGGGACTTGAATACATTGCACTGAACTTCGGGAATGACGAAGAAAAATTTATGTACAACAAACTTCGTAAAGAATTATTCGACAACAATGTCGATCTGGCCAGCATGCAGTTGCTCTTTATGAGGGATTTCCTGGATGTAGAAGATCTCTTTTCGACGATTGATTTCAAGAAGTATATTGTACATGTACGGGAAGGCATTACGGTCCATAATTCAGAATACCTCAAGGACAACAGCCAGTCGAGAGCCGTGATTGCTTCCAATTTTCTGCAGGGTGTAACCCGCGAGGAATTACATTTAAAAGATATGGACGATGAAACACGGGAAAATTTTGATCATCTGACCGGTCAGCTTACTGCCTTGCTTAAGTAAAAGAAGTCAAAGGGTTAAAAAAGATCTATTCAATCTCTATGAATTTGATCTTCAAATCAAGAATTGATGCATAATACTCACCTCTTTCCATGATATCATCATCACCCTCTTCGTAAATCCAATTGATTTTCAATTCTTTACCTTTCACGTCAATGTCTTTGATTACTTTGAGGATCTTTAGCATATACTTGGAAGTTCCACTGTTCAGATATTCCATCTCAACATCAACTTCAGTAGACGGGGCAGCAGCTTTGCTGTAGGTTTGCACCCAATTTAAAATATCCTCATAGAACAGGGACACATCTTCCGGGATTGACCTCCCGCGGAATTTGATCCTTCCTTTTGGGTCAAGCAGGACATAAGGTGTTTTGGATGTAGGCTCATGCTCTATCCTGTCCATAGCTTAAAATTTCAGTCTAAGATAAAAATTTTTAAGAAACTATCATTCCGGAAAAAATGATTTTACATGGATGATCCGGCGCCAATGACCCATTCACCTAAAAATGCATCCGCGCGAGTGGCGTAATATCCTGGTCCGCAAATTCCTGCTTCTGAAACTTGTAAAATCCTGTAATAGCTATCATTGCAGCATTATCAGTAGTAAAGCTGAATGGAGGGATATGAATCTTCCACCCTTTTTCCATGGATGCATTGGTAACTGCATTTCTAAGCCCGGAATTAGCTGACACACCGCCGGCAAGGGCAATCTCGGTAACACCTGTTTCTGTCACAGCCCGATCCAATTTATCCATGAGTATCTCAATGATGGTTCGCTGCAGAGATGCAGCCAGGTCAGGTTTGTTTTTTTCAATGAATTCCTTATCCTGTTTCAGCCGGTCGCGCAGGAAATAAAGAAACGAGGTCTTCAATCCACTGAATGAATAATCCAGGTCCGGAATACGCGGCTTGTTAAAGTCGAACCTGAACGGATCACCTTCAGCCGCCAACTTATCGACTACCGGACCTCCTGGATAAGGCAACCCCATTACCTTGGCACATTTATCAAATGCTTCGCCCGCTGCATCATCAATGGTCTTCCCAATAATTTCCATTTCCAGGTGATCGCGGACGAGAACGAGTTGTGTGTGGCCACCTGATACAAGCAAACAGAGGAATGGAAATTCCGGGCTGTCGGACCGGTCCTCTGTCTGGATAAAATGCACCAGTACGTGGGCTTGCAGGTGATTAATGTCAATCATAGGGATCCCCCTGGCCAACGCAAACCCCTTCACAAAGGAGGTCCCAACAAGCAATGACCCGAGCAAGCCGGGACCGCGTGTGAAAGCCACAGCATCGATCTCCTCTGCCGTCACACCTGCCTGTCTCAATGCCCGGTCGACAACCGGGATAATATTTTGCTGATGTGCCCTGGAGGCCAGCTCCGGGACCACACCTCCATAAGCCCTGTGAACTTCCTGGTTTGAAATAATATTTGACAGCAGCAACCGGTCGCGTATCACGGCTGCTGATGTATCGTCGCATGAGGACTCAATGCCTAATATAGTAATGCTCATAAATATCCGGAATAGTGTGAAGTATTATCACTATTTTTGCCATAAGTTTTACATAATGCAAGGGCAAAAGTATTAAAAAGTTAGCTAAAATAACGCTTGTATTGATGTTGGTGCTGGTTTCCTTACCAACCCTGGGATTGCTGTTCATGAAAAACAAACAGGTCCAGACCACATTCGCCGAGTATATTACAAAGGACCTTTCTGAGAAACTAAAGGCAAAAATTTCTGTTTCGGCAGTTAACTACAGTTTCTTCAGGCGACTACAACTTCAGGATTTCTATATGGAGGACCAGCAGGGCGATACGCTCATTTATGCTGAGATCTGTAATCTCAGGATCAAAACCTTCAGGCCGGATAAACAACAGGTCTGGTTTAAAAAAATCTCGTTTGACAATGCCCTCTTTCAGCTGATTATGGACGAGCAGCGGAACAGTTCCCTGCAATTTTTAGTAGACAGCCTCAGAACTGATAAGCCACCAGAGGAAAAGATTAACCTTACTATTGACCAGGTACAGTTCATTAATACTAGGTTCAGGCGAATCGATCCATACAAAACATCAGGGGAATTTGGAGTGGATTTTACGACCCTGGATATTCGAAATGTGGATGCTGAAATTGAGGATTTGAATTTTAGAATGGACACAACCAATTTCACCGTAACCAGGGCAACGGGACGTGAAATATCAGGCTTCCTGATTCAAGATGCTGAATTCGATATGCAGTTCAGCAAAACATTCATGTCATTTTCTGAAGGAACTGTTATTACAGGATTTTCCACTGCCAGGTTACCACAGGTTGAATTCAGGTACAACGATCCCAGGGATATGAAACATATCTTTGATTCGGTAGATATGTACATCGCCTCCTCCAACTCCCGGCTGGATTTTTCGGATATCGGGTATTTCTTTCCACAAACCCGGGAACTGACAGGCAAGATCGATCTCAATGGCGCGATATCCGGCAGGTTCGGAGATTTCACCGGGGAAAGTATACAGATGGATTACATGGACCATACCCGGTTTGAATTTGATCTAAGGTTAGCCGGACTGCCCTCCAAAGACATCTTATTCATGGATTTCGATTTTCGAGAATTCAGAACAATCCCTTCGGAATTCAGTAATCTTTTAGCAGCATATGACCTCGGGGTCATGCGGGATACACTTTTATACAGTGGCCTCAAAGAGATGCGTTACCGGGGAGGGTTCCGCGGGTACAGGAACGATTTTGAAACGGATGGTGTATTCAGTACCAATCTGGGAAATATTACTGTAGACCTCAATATGCGACCTGATTCCGCCCGGACCTTCAGGTTCAAGGGCGATATAGAATCAACCGGGTTTGATATGGGACAAATGATCAGCAGGGAATCAGACATTGGTAAGCTCGTTTTCAACGTCACCCTGGATGGGGTCAACCGCGACGGAAACCTGGAGGCAATTGCCTCTGGAACCCTTGACACATTAGGATTGTATGGATATGACTACAGTAATATACAATTAGAAGGCACATTTACCAACAGGAAATTCGATGGCAGCTTTTTCATCGAGGACCCCAATATTGACATGACTTTTGACGGGAGAATTGATTTTGAAGAAAAGGTACCTGCATTCGATTTTACTGCAAACGTTGGCAAATTGCGTCCCTATTATCTCAATTTGAGGGATGATGACCCGGAATATTTTGCATCTTTCCAGGTTACAACCAACATGACAGGTAACCGGATCGGAAATCTCAACGGAAATATCCAGCTGTCAGACAGCTATTTCAAAAGAACCGGGAGCGAGATCACGATGGATAATATTTCGCTTGAAACAGGAAATAGCAAAGACACCTCCTATATCACGCTATATTCCGATGAAGTAAATGCAGGCATTACCGGCAATTATGAACTTCGAAAGCTGCCAGGAACATTTTCCGGATTGCTGAATGACCATTTTGAACTTCTTGATGTACCTCAACCGGCAGGAGATTCTCTCGCCTCTTTCGATTTTTTTGTGAACATCGGGGATGTGAACCCGATCCTTGATTTCTTTTTCCCAAACTATACACTTGCACCAGGTCTTTCAGTAAATGGAAGCTACGATCAGCAACTACAGGATTATGCCTTTATTTGTGAAGGCAGCTTTCCATTGCTTGGCTACAAATCGATCCAGATGGATGATATTGCATTTTCGATCCATTCAGACACAAGTGAACTTACATTTCAACTGGCAGGTAGCTCATTATATACCAATGAAGGATTTGAGATCGAGGCCCCTGAAATCGATTTGCGCCTGAGTGATAATAAAAATGCGCTTCTTCTCCACTGGGACAACGAGGAGGATCCCAGGTATGCAGGTGATATTATCACGAATGGTTCCATATCCAGGCATGACAGCCTGGGAAAGATTTTCCGGATGCAGATACATCCCTCCTACTTTTATTATGATAACAGGAGATATGCACTTCCCGAATCCTATTTCAGGGTACAAAAAGGAAATATTGAGGTCGATAGCATTTACATACTTGGGGCAGACCAGTTCATCCTTGCAGATGGTCAATATTCAAACGCAACCGATGATTCAATCATGTTGAAGGTACATCAACTGAATACCCATATGTTCAACGACCTGTTTACTGAACTTCCCCTGAAGATGGACGGAATGTTGTCTGGACATGTCTCCGTGAAAAATGAACTTGGTAATCCCCTGATCACTTCCAACCTCGAAGTTGCTGACCTTATATTGAATGACCAGTTTTTCGGTAATACCATGATTCGGGCAGACTGGCTGCGCACAGCACAGGAGCTGGACATGCGCATTGCCAATCGTTCTGATAGTGCAAGTGCGATCGATCTGAGGGGCCGATTCAATCCTTTCTCGAAATCCCTGGATATGCAGCTGGACCTTTCAACAATCAGTTTACAGACCCTGCAACCTTTCGCAGGGGGAATTCTTGAAGAGATAGAAGGATCAGTGAACCTGGGACTGGGACTCTCAGGGACAATGGAAGAGCCTCTGGTAAATGGTTTCATTTCACTTGATAGTGCTTCAGTCCTTGTAAGCAATACAAAAACACGCTACACTACCAGTGATGCAATCAGGATTTCAGACAATGACATCTACCTGGATGCTTTTAATGTCAGGGATGAGCACGGTGGAAGCCTGGTAGCTGAAGGCAATGTAGTCACCAACAATTTCAGCAGCCTGGAATTTGACATCCGGCTCGAGGCTAATAATTTTAATTTCCTCTCTACCACGCGTTTTGACAATGAACAATTTTATGGAGATATCTATGCGACTGCAGTTGCAAATATCGCCGGACCTGCAGATCAGCTGCAGATAAGAGCAACTGCGAACACCGAAAAATTCACCAATCTGAAGTTACCCCTGTATAATCCAGCCCAGATACAGACCACTGATTTCATCACGTTTATTCAGGCAGAAAAAAACGCGGAACCTTCGCTGCCTCCTGAAACCAATCGCCAAAATTGGTTCACACTGGAAATGGACCTGGAGATTAACTCCAACTCAAATGTGCAATTGATCTTTGACCCTAAAGTGGGAGATATTATCGAAGCCAGCGGGAATGGTGCGATCTCGATCAATATTGACGAGAATGGGGAGCTCAGCATGTTTGGAAATGTATACATCCAGGAGGGTGAATACTTGTTCACTCTTCAGAATGTCATCAACAAACGGTTCAGGGTAGAACCAGGCGGAAGCATCCGTTGGAACGGAACACCAACATCTGCGATTATTGATCTTGATGCAATATACGAGACCAAGGCTTCTACTTACAGCCTGGCACCGGATCCAACTGAAGAAATGAAAAAACGAATCCCTGTTCATTGTCTTATCTCATTGCAGGGTGAATTGAAAAACCCGACCATTGAACCCAGCATTGAGCTTCCCACAGCTGAACCGGAGACCAGGTCCATCGTGGAAACCAGCATCGGCACAGAGGAAGAACTGATGCGACAGTTTATCTCATTGCTGGTGATCAATAACTTTATCAGCAGTTCAGAATTTGGCGCTGCTCCCCTCGGAGGAACTTCCAGCGGGGTTGCGGGTGTTACCGCAAGTGAACTACTCAGCAACCAGTTGAGTAATTGGTTATCACAGATCAGTAATGATTTCGATATTGGAGTGAATTACAGGCCCGGAGATGCCATTTCAAGCGACGAAGTTGAAGTGGCACTTTCCACGCAGCTATTGAATGACCGCATCATATTCAGCGGAAACCTGGATGTGCTGGGCGAAGAAGT
>CAYOSB010000124.1:0-2217 GCA_964406495.1 uncultured Bacteroidaceae bacterium
AAAGGTTGTAATATTTCGTAGATATAGCCTTCCTTGTTGACAAAAAATGCGATAAATGCAATGATGTAAAGGATATAATAGAGGTAGCTTTTCTCTCTCACCTGCAGAAAAATCGTCAGGTTATAGAGGATCATGATCGTCATGATTCCGAAAAAGAATCCAAAAGTAAGTCTTTTCAGTTTATCTTTTTTGATAACATTGTCATGAGAAGAGACCGTGAATGTCATTTCAGGAATAGAGGTCTCATCGATGATTTTTGAATACAGGTAGATTGTATCCGTACGGCCCGGGTTGACATAAAACCGCATATCATCCGATCCGCTGATGTTCACATCTTTCCTGGTCGGCTCCATGTTGAATCCCGACCTTCGTTGCGTGATGAGTCCATTGGGCAAGCGCTGGTAGAGAATGTATTCCCCTACAATATTATAAAGACCCGGTTGAAGGTGATAGGTCATTTTATCGTGCGACCGGTTATCAAAGACAAAACGGAACCAGAGGCAGTCTCCTGATTGAATAAATTCTTTATCTAATCCAAGTGAATCGTCACCCAGGTCAAACCGCTGAAATTTATCATTGTAATAGGATGAATACACCGCTGAAATATCGAATTGACAATCCTGATCATGGTAAAAATAGATATGGTAATCCTTCAGCAATTCCCTGTTCAGGTATTCAGAAAGAACCATAGGTTTCTGACCAATAGCAACTTGTGTCAGAATTAAAGATGTTATTATGAGTAGCTGGCGCATATGGGTTCTTTCCTAACGACTGGTAAATATATTAAAGAAAGCAGAATAAGATACGAATAATTCAAATTCATTTGATGATGACAGCCCCACCCGGGACGATTGTCACAGAACGTTGATTAAGGGCAATATTTGCATCGCGGATGCAGAAAATCGTATATTTACACCCGGAATGATACTGCAAAACACTCCATATGCCAGCCTCAGGAATACCTGGCTGATCCTGCCAATGATGCTGCTTTCATGTACCGGTAACCTGTCACAGACTGTTCTTTTTGAAGATGGCTTTGATACGCTGCCCACAGGAATTATCTCTACTTCTACCGGCCCACTCACGCAGTATCACTACATACCGGGAGAGGGTCAGCTTGGTAATTGGTCTGTATCAGCCTATGGCAGTCAGCAACAATATAAAGAGGCCTGGGAAATTGTCGGGGGCGCAGAAGGAAATTATTTAAAGCAGAATTATCATGCTGTGGACGCTTCTCTTGATCCTGCACATCCCTATACGCACCCGATAATCGTTGCAGGGGATAGCATCTGGCACGACTACAAGATAGAATTCAGTTTCAGTCCCCTTGAATTACATGATAAGTGTGGTGTAGTATTCAAATACCAGGACGCCCGTCGTTATTATTACTACGGCATGGAAGGCAATAAACTCCTTTTGAAAATGGTTGAGCATGCAACTGCTCCCCATCGACCCTACGAAGAGGTTCTTTTTTCTACCCCCTTCAAATGGCAGGTTGGATCAACTTATAAGGGTGAGGTATCCATCAAGCAAAACCGCATTTATACTTTGTTTAATGACTCGTTGAGCATGGTGGCGGAGGACCAAAACTATGAACGGGGCAAGGTGGGTTTTCTGAGCGATGTGCCTGCAGAATTCTACGATATGAAGGTGACCACATTGAACAGGGAGAAGCGCAAAATGAATCGCTATCTGAGTAGTATCACAGGGGAAAGGGCCATGCGAATTAATGAAAATGCTACACCGGTCATCTGGAAAAAAGTTTCCACGGAAGGATTTGGAACAGGCCGTAACCTCAGGTTTGGAGATCTTACTGGTGACGGGATAGCAGATTTGCTGATTGGCCAGGTGCAGCAAAAGGGACCCGGATATGACTATGCAGAATTGAGTTGCTTAACAGCTATGACCTTTGATGGTGAACTCCTCTGGCAGAAAGGGGCGCCAGATCCTGATAATAGTCTGTCTGCCAGTGATGTCGCTTTCCAGATCCACGATCTCGATGGGGATGGTCAGAGGGAGGTCATTTACACGATGGATTTCTGGATGAATGTTGTCGATGGAAAAAGTGGAAAACTCCTCCGTCGTGTCAGGACCCCCAATTCATTGGAGCCGGGATACATGTATGACCGCATTCTGGGTGATGCGATCCTTTTTTGCGATGTCAGTGGAAAAGGGCGCGATAGTGATATGCTCATTAAGGATCGCTTCAGTAATATC
>CAYOSB010000124.1:2227-10571 GCA_964406495.1 uncultured Bacteroidaceae bacterium
ATCTGGTTATATGATGAGCATTTGCAGCTGATATGGACAGCCAGTTGCGATGCAGGCCATTATCCTTACGCATACGATACGGATAACGATGGTAAAGATGAGATTGCTGCAGGCTATTCCCTTATTGATGATGATGGATCATTTATATGGAGCCGCGACGCAGATACCGGAGGTACTTCCAATGCTGTCGGGATCGCAGCAATTGGTCAGCCGGGGGATACAGCACTGAGGATCATCTATGGTGCGGGAGATTGGGGGGCAATGATCCTTGACTTGAAAGGGAATGTGTTAGCGCACAGGCCTGTTGGGCATATTCAGAATGCATCTATTGCCAATTTCAGGCCAGATCTTCCAGGGCTGGAGATGGTTACAGTCAACTTCTGGGGGAGCCAGGGAATCATACACTTCTATGATGCCCGGGGAAACATTTATCACGCTTTCGAGCCCGGTTCATATGGTAGTATGTGCCTGCCGGTCAATTGGAAAGGCGACGGTGAAGAGTATTTTCTCCTCAATACCAACCCGGGCGATGGTGGCATGTTCAATGGATCAGGAAAGCTTGCCGTAGCTTTCCCAGACGATGGTCACCCGGACCTGTGTAATGCAGTCATTGACCTTGATGGAGATTACCGTGACGAGATTATCACCTGGGACCAGCACGAGATCTGGGTGTATACACAGAGTGGTCCGCCAAGACAGGGCAGGGTATATCATCCCAGGCGGAATCCCTTGTACAATGCATCCAATTATCAGTTAACCATTTCCCTGCCCGGCTGGAGTGAATGATCGATGCAATAAGAAGTCCCGGAGATTGTGAAAACTTCCGGGGAATAAGCCAAAATATTTCTTATATTGCCAATTGATAGCGTAAAGCAGGACTAACCTGACCTATTCTGGGAACGCAATTATTTGGCACGGGATTTGAGATACTTTATAGTAAAAGAACAAAACTTAATTGCAGGAGGATTAATCATGAGAACTTTAACCATCATACTTACAAGTGCAGCTTTCATACTGGCTTCCTGTGGCACTACCGGTTATACGACATACAGCGAATACGACGATGTATATTATAATCCGGCAGATGCTTCACCACAGCCGGTGGTATCAGCCGATGCAGCCTACACACCCGAGGCGGTCATGAAATCTACCCCATTATATAAGGAGGATACCATCAATTATGAGGAATTGTCTGATTACGAGAAGTACAGGCTTGAAATGGAGGGAGCGCTCTCTGAGACAGGTTACGAACCGGAGGAAAGCGAAGCAGTCTATCAGGATGAATATGTTGAAGGAACATCCGGAGAGTCTGTAATCATCAACAATAACTACTATTACGATACCGATGATTATTATTATTCCTCCAGGCTCAGAAGGTTTTCGGATGAATTTTATGGTTGGGATTATTATGATCCCTTTTATACCGATATGTATTTCTATAGTGGAATGCCTTATGGCTGGGGCTTAGGATGGGGTTCACGCTATTATGCAAGGTCCCATTGGAGGTATAATCCTTATGGATATTATGATCCCTTCTATTCTTCATTCTATTCCCCTTATGGCTACGGGTATGGATATTATGACTATTATTATCCAAGTTACTATTCCCCCTATTACAGCGGATATTATGGTGGATATTATGGTGGATATTATGGCTCCTATTACGGTGGCTATTATGGTGGATACTATAATTACTACAACCGCACTGCATACAGGTCACCTAAATATGCTGCTGGCGGAAGGTATAGTAAATTCTATAACAGTAGCCTTTCCAACCGTTCCACATATGGATACTCCAGCAGTATTACCAGCAGAACGCAGAGCCGAAAAACTGATGCAAGTACAAATGACCCCAGGTACAGGAGCAGATCAGGAGCAACTGGCGCAACTGCCACCCGCGGGAACAGGACCACAGATGCCGGATCCAAGACCATTAACGATCCAAAACAGAACAGGACCGCGACCGGTCAGGGCGTAACGCGTACACGAAGCGATGTTAATACGCAAAGTACTGCCAATAGCGCAGATCGCACTACACGTGATCGCTCAAATGTTGAACGCAACGACACTGACAGGAGCACAGGCGACAGGAACACAGGTGACAGGGGCAATCATTATGGAAATGACCGGCCCGATAACAATACCAGGGACCGTGGAAACCAGGATCCGCACAACCGTGATTCACGAGGCAACAACATGAGAGACAATTCCAACCGGAATAGCAATGATGACGCAAAAGCAACGACACGATCACAGAGCGGAAGGGATATCACAACTACACGGCCCAGTACAAGAAGCAATACAAGGACCTATAGTCCGAATTACACGGCACCCAGGTCCAGTTCCAGGACACAAACGACCAGGCCTGCTACAAGAAGCAGTGCCTATACAAGACCCAGTACCAGTTCCAGGAAGAGTTCAGGTACTTACTCGAGATCAAGTAGTTCCCGGAGCACTTATTCGCGTCCGAGCAGCTCAAGCCGCAGCAGCAGCTCATACAGCCGTCCGAGCAGTTCAAGCAGAAGCAGCAGCTCTTACAGCCGTCCGAGCAGCTCAAGCAGAAGCAGCAACTCTTACAGCCGTCCGAGCAGCTCAAGCAGAAGCAGCAGCTCTTACAGTCGTCCGAGCAGCTCAAGCCGCAGCAGCAGCTCCTACAGCCGTCCGAGCAGTTCAAGCAGAAGCAGCAGCTCCTACAGCCGTCCGAGCAGCTCAAGCCGCAGCAGCAGTAGTACTTCCCGCAGCAGCAGCTCGAGCTCATCACGCAGGTAGTAAGGAATTAATTTGAAAGGATCATTCCGGGAGGTGCGACCTCCCGGTTTTCACAATTAACATGAAGATCATGAAAACACGTTATTATATATTTATAATGACCCTGATGCTGGCAGTATCTGTTACAGCGCAGGATCAGACACAGGCAATCAGGTTCTCCCAATACTTTCCAATAGGAACGGCACGCTACCAGGCCATGGGCGGGGCATTTGGCGCAGTGGGCGGAGATTTCACATCCGCTTCCCGGAACCCGGCCGGACTGGGACTGTACAGGGGATCTGAATTTACGATCACCCCCTCATTCTCAATTAATAATGCAACGTCCAATTACCTGGGCACAACTTCACGCGATAATGTCAATGATTTCAGCATAGGTAATCTCGGTCTAGTAAGTCATTACAAAACAGGCAGAAACAATGGGATTATTGGTGCTACGTTCGCCTTTGGATACAATGCCCTGAATAATTTCCATACCACCGCGATTATGCAAGGGATCAATGAAAATTCTTCGCTCCTGGATAATTTTACATGGTATGCAAACAATACAAGTTCCCTGGATATCTTTTATGAAGATCTTGCCCATACCACTGCCCTGATGCCATTGGATACCACCTCCAATACTTACTGGCACTACCTGCAGCCCTATGATGCCATTGGCTATGATGGCTATGGACAGGAGCAAAGAAGGATCGTCGAAAGAAGGGGATATGTCGGGGAGTATGTTGCCTCTGCAGCAATGAATATTGGTCACACTTTGTACCTCGGAGGTACATTTGGATTGCACGCGGTCAGGTTTTATGAAGATATCTATCATACGGAGACTGATGTGAATGATCTCGAGCCTGAATTCGATTCTTTCCGGTTCGGTGAATATAATTCCACCAGGGGATACGGGTATGTTTTCAAGGTAGGAATGATATTCAAACCGATTCACAGCATCCGGATTGGGGCTTCATTTCATGCCCCGGTGGTGTATAAACTGACAGATGATAAATTTACAGAGTTGGATACATACTGGGATACCAACACAGGCCTTGAAGATGGATATGCTTCATCCGGACTTTTTTCAAAAGAATATACGCTACGCACACCATACCGGGCATCATTGAGTGCAGCAATGGTTGTGGGAAAACTCGGATTAATCAGCGCAGAATATGAATATGTGGATTATTCTTCTGCAGACATGGACAGTCCCGGGTATGATTTCGTTGATGAGAATATTGCCATATCCGAGGATTTCGGGAAAGCCCATAACCTGAAGGCAGGTGCCGAATTACGTTTGGGCACTACCTATTTCAGGGCGGGAATGCAGTATTATATGAATCCGTTTATTGATGAAAGAAATGGTTCTGAGGTGATGGTATATAGTGGCGGAATTGGTTTCAGAGGGCAGTCTGTCTTTCTTGATCTTTCTTATGCACTATCCACAAGTTCGGAACTTTACGGTCTTTATCACCATTCCCCCGATGTTGCTGGTGGATTCGAGCGTTCGGGAAACGATTATAACAGATCCAACATCATGCTTACACTGGGATATAAATTTTGATGGTTAAACATGGTTAATCATAGATAGTTCTGCAGCCGGCTGTATTTATCGCAGCCGGGTTTTATTTTTTTGCAGCCGACCCCTTAAGAACCGTCCCGGCATTCGGTCCTTCATTGAACAGGAGATCAATGATGCTCAGATCCGGGCAGAAACCATGCCTGTCAATGAACACATGGTGGTAAGGTTTTGGAATAAATTCCAGCTCACTGTGCCTGAATGCTTTTTTTGGGTGAATTGCAACAGCAAGATCAGCCACGGGTTCCTTTGGGATGAATTGCTCCGACCTGAGAATAGGCCTTTTTATCTGTAACAGATCCAGTGCAGCATGCAACAGGTCCATGTTGAAATCAAAAAGGAAAGTGTATTTTTTATTGTAGAGCGGGCGATAATGGTCTTCCATAAACTCAAAGAAAGGCGCGGAAGCATAGGACGAGTAGATGCTGTGCCAGTGGATCCGTTGCCAGTCCGTGTCGTAATCAATTTTTACATCTTTCATGCGTGTTTTTTTTCCATGATGCTTGACAATCGGAATTACCAGGTTGATCATCCCATTTGCACCCAGGATCCTGCATCTGTTCCTATAGGTCTGTTTGGTATAATGATCATATTGTTCTATCGTTACCGGTTCATTGTCCAGGAGCAGCATCGAAAAATAGGAGACAGGAGGGTTATGGTAACATGGATAGACCATGGTAAAATGCATCTACCTGTCGCTACGAACAATTTTGAAAAGCCTGTTCCAGCGAATTCCTCCATATTCCTTGTCCACACTCAGCCAGATGACCCGCGGTTTTCCGATGACGTGGTCTTCAGGCACAAAGCCCCAGAACCTGGAATCGGCTGAATTATGACGATTATCACCCATCATGAAATAGTAATCCATTTTGAAAGTGTAGCTGTCTGCGGGTTCCCCGTTAATATAGATCGTGCTGTCCTTCACATGCAGATCATTGCGTTCATAAGCAGCGATGATCCGGCTGTACAGCGGAAGGTTCGTTAAATCCAGTGCAACAGTTTCCCCCTTTGCCGGAATCGTAAGGGGACCGTAATATTCAGCATTCCAGGGATAATCGGGGCTGTGTGGGAATGCGTTCCTGTCATACTCACCCGGCGAATACATCTCGAGGGGTTGTACATTAACAATCCCGGGGAAAACAGAAATCTCAGCTGCGGCTTCACTTGTGAGCGGAAAAATGTAGTTTGGATTATTCCGGATATCTGCAGATTGCCTGGAGATACCGAATTTTTCAAGTGATTTGGGATTTAAAGGTGTCCCGTCAGTGGTCACCCGGTAAAGTTGCTGGATGCCCTGGTAATCTTCCTGGTGTTCTCCATTGACGATCACCATATTCCCTTTTACCACCAGCTCATCACCGGGAATGGCGACACATCTTTTGATATAATTATCCCTGCGGTCAACCGGGCGGGTTTCAATATCGTAAAGTTTATGGATTTGTTTACGTGCATAATCTTCATACACTGCATAGGGAAGTTGCCTGTTGTTCTGAACCTTGTCTCTTTCCATCAGGGCATAGGCCTCGTCCCTGACAAGGTCATAATAGTCAAAATTTCCCTTGGCATAAACCCTGTGATCAGAGGGTTCCAGGGCAACGGTGTCTGAAGCCGGGAAGTTAAATACTACAATATCATTCCTTTTTACATCGCTGAAACCTTTGAGTCTTTTGTAAGGCCTTTTGATCCATTCAAGGTAGGTCTTCTTGTTCATTACAGTATTCGGAATGAACGGCACGGCAAGCGGGGTATTTGGAGTACGCGGTCCGTAAGCAGTTTTGCTCACATAAAGGTGATCACCGACGAGGAGGGTGCCTTCCATGGAGGGCGTGGGAATCTTGTAGTTCTGAAACAGGAAAAGATTGATCAGTGAAACAGCTACAACTGCAAAAATGAGTGCATCGAGCCATTCGATGATCACATGATTTTTCTTGTTCCTTCTCTTCCAGAAGGTCCAGTTCACTTTTTTACTGACGTAGATGTCGAATATGATCGGTAATCCGAACAGAAACCAGTAATTGCCCAGCCATACCACGAATAAGATATACAGGCCTGCAGCAATGCCAAACCGGGTATATTTATCTTTAAAAATGTTTTTCACAAGTATTAAGTTATAGGTTTAATTAACAATAGGTTATAAACTTCGTTTTTTCTCAGTGTGACCAGTTGCTTTATTTTTTATATTTCTTATTTAATGCGTTTAAAGATACGTTCTTTTCTTAAACCCCCAATAAAAGAATGCCGCGGATCGGATGACATCCAGATGGCCACTGCCTTTCCCAACAAATGATTTTCAGGCACGAATCCCCAATGTCGTGAATCGGCTGAATTGTGCCTGTTATCTCCCATGACGAAATAGTAGTCCATTTTGAATGTATATGCTTCCACTTCGCGGCCATTGATTAGTATTTTATTCCTGTCAAGGCGAATGGTATTATCCTCATAAACGTTAATAGCCCGTTCATATATAGGTAAGTTCATAGTATTAAGCTTCAGGGTCATGCCCTTGCGGGGAATGATCACCGGGCCGAACTGGTCATTTGTCCACCTGTACCGGAGATCGTGAGGAAAAATCTCCGGGTTATGAAACGACAGCACCGGTTCGATGAACCGTTGAATGCTTCTTACCTCTGGAAAATATTGCAATTTTTTTGATTGTCTGATGGTCATGTATATAACGTGCAGCGAGTTGGCAGGATTGTAAGTGACTTCATTTTTATGGATTTTTAACGAATCCAGGATCGCTTCGGGGATTTTTTTTATTTCTGTCTTGACATAGAATTTAAATTTCTGTTGAGGCAGATTCTGGACAGGTGTTTGATTAACGAATACATCTCCTTCAATGATGTTTACCGTATCACCGGGAAGGCCAATGCACCTCTTGATGTAATTCTCCCTGCGGTCGACCGGGTGGGTGATGATGTCGAAATTTTCATGAATATAGGCCCTTCCGTATTGCCTGGTGAGGGAATAATAATTTTGACCGGGATACTGCAGTACCATTGAATCTCCCTCCGGAAAGGAGAATACGATGACATCACCTCTTTGAACTTCTGAAAATCCAGCCAGTCGTTGATAGGGCAGTAAAGGCTTTTCCGTGTATGTTTTGGTACCATCAGGAAAATAATCGGGGAGAAAGGGCCAGCTCACAGGGGTGTTTGGAAGTTTCGGGCCATAGGCGAGTTTGCTTACAAAAATGTAATCTCCTGCCTTCAGGCTTTCCTCCATGGATGGGGTTGGAATTTTGTAAGCTTCGATAAACAGGGTTTTGATGGCCAGCGTTGCAAGGATGGCAATCACTACATAAAAAGTCCATTCAATCATCCTGCGCAGTAGGCGCGGCAATGGATAGCGCTTTAACGACCAGTCGATCCACCTGGTGATGAATATATCGAAGATGACCAGGTTGAACAGCAGGAACCACCATGCATTGATCCAGATGATCAACAATGACCAAAGAAGAATCAACACAGCGCACCATGCAATTCTGCCCCGCGAAGCGCTCATGACCTAGAGGTTAAGCATTTGTTTCATACTCTGTATACCCTTCTTGTCCTGCAGGTATTCTGCAGCAAGCACGGCACCGGTAGCAAATCCCTTCCTGGACTTTGCATGATGTGAGATGGCAATGGTGTCGATGTCAGAATCATAGATTACCCTGTGTGTTCCATTCACCTCGCCCTCCCGCTTCGCTTCAATATGGATCTTGCGCTCGTCATTCCTGTCAAGTGCCCAACCGTCTTTTGATTCCAGCTTGTTAGTGATCTGCTCTGCGAGGGTAATGGCTGTACCGCTGGGGGCATCCAGTTTATGTATATGGTGGATCTCTTCCAGGCTTACATCATATTGAGGAAACCCGTGCATAATTTCAGCGAGTTTTGAGTTGATAGCAAAGAGTATATTTACCCCGATGCTGAAGTTGGAGGCGTAAAAGAAAGCACCGGAATGTGTTTCACATGCCTTTTCGATTTCATCCCACCGATCCAGCCAGCCGGTGGTTCCGGATACGACGGGCGT
>CAYOSB010000124.1:10581-11253 GCA_964406495.1 uncultured Bacteroidaceae bacterium
TCAGACAGGTGAGGATATTATTGAAAGCTGCGTCCGGGTTGGAGAATTCAATGGCTGCATCGATCCCGTTCAGATTTTCTGAATTCAGATCTGAAGCGTTTTCTTCATCAATAATAAGGTCGATAGAGTGTCCGCGCTCCCGGGCAATGGTGGCTATTTCCCGCCCCATTTTTCCATATCCGATTATAGCTAATTTCATTTGTTTGGTTTAGGATGTAAAAGTAATATAAATGGCCCGCCAAAAAAAAGACGATCAGTAATTATCGATCAGGCACAAAAAAATAGAGGCCATATCAAAAGTCAAATTGAGGTGGTCTTTTATTACGAAAAAAGGGTGCCCCATTTGAGACACCCTCTTTTTGTCAGTATCATAGAAAATCTATTTAACTTTTTTTACAATAGATTCAAAAGTTTTGGGATCGTTCATTGCAAGGTCTGCAAGGACTTTGCGGTTGATATCGATACCGTTGCTCTTAAGTTTGTGCATGAATTCTGAATATGACATATCATATTCGCGCACGGCTGCATTGATCCGCTGGATCCACAATGCACGGAATTCTGCTTTTTTCTTACGGCGGTCACGATAGGCGTATTGCAATCCTTTTTCGTGTGCATTCTTGGCTACTGTCCAGACGTTTTTTCTTCTACCCCAGTAACCCCTGGTTCTCTTGA
>CAYOSB010000125.1:0-11211 GCA_964406495.1 uncultured Bacteroidaceae bacterium
ACAACTGCCAAGGAATGAAATATCATCCGGTCAGTTCTGGCAGACTACGGATGATGCAGAAACAGCAACATATGGCGTATACAATGCCGCGAGACTGCTGTTCCGGTTCGACTATCTTTACGATGGACTGACCCCTTACGGGCGCTACAGGAACCTGCGTGCCTCTTTTGAGAATATCGATGACGAAACCGGTGTGAGTGATCCTGTCGGAGGCTTCCTTGCAGGCGGTGGCGTTGGTGATGAATTTGATATGACCTGGAAGCTCAGTTACAGGATCATCAACAGGGTTAATTATGTATTATCATATCTCGATGTTATGATCGAGGAAGAGACCAGCCCAACGGTCAAAGCAGAATTACGCAGAGTCAGGGGGGAAAATTATTTCTTCCGCGCCCTCGCTTATTTTCGACTGATTACCCTCTGGGGAAACGTTCCACACTATGAATTTGTACTTGATGGGAATGATGATGCCTATCTGCTGGGACAAAAACCGATTGAGGAAGTCAAGGATGAAATCCTGCAGGACCTTGATTCGGCGTGTGTGGTGCTTCCGTTTCCTGATGAAATTCCAGATGGAGACAGGGGCAGGGCCAGCCAGGCTGCTGCCTATGCATTCCGAGGCAAGGTAAAACTCTACTGGGCCAGCTGGAAAAATTTCGGGTGGCCTGAAATTGATGGTTTTACTCAGGATCAGGCTGAAGCGATGACCTATTACGAATCGGCAGCTGCTGATTTTAACAAGGTGATCTATGACTATGGATTGTACCTGTATAATAATGGGGATCCCGGAACATACGGCGACAACGATAATTTCAATCCCGAAGAACTTCCGGCCTACTGGCACCTGTTCCAGGAACCTGCTGAATATTCCCCGGAAGTGATCTTTTCAGTACAGTTTGGCGGACCCGAGCTCGGACAGGGGAATTCATTGCAGCGGGGCTATGGAAACAGGCACACCATCAACGGCCAGGTGTTTTATGCCCCCACCCATCACCTGGTCAACCGTTACCAGTTGCTTGAAACAGGAGATTTTGCACCCCCCGTGGTGTTGGCCAAGGATGAGACACTGGAAAATGGTGCCATTAACCCGGAAACCTATGAACGGGATACAGCTGATGTAGCCCTGCGACCGCTTCGTGACTGGAGAATGAAGGCGACGATCATGTGGGACGGACAACGATGTAACTGGTTGGACGACACCGGACTGTTGCCACCGCTTGGTATTGTTACCCTGCGTTGGGGAGATAAAAGCTCAGGATTCATTGATTATGACGATTCTGACATGGGATACCTCTACAGGAAATGGGTTCGCCAGCAGCCGACCGGCAGCAGGACCGATGGAGCACAGGATTTCTACCTGATGCGACTCGCCGATGTTTTCCTGATGTATTGTGAGGCAAAGAATGAGTACGAAGGTCCCACCCAGGAACTGGTTGATCTTGTCAACAGGATCAGGGAACGGGGTAACCTGCCAGGACTTGCTCCCGATAAATATAGCTCAAAGGAGAATTTCTTCAGGGCCATAGAACAGGAGCGGGTCATCGAACTCAATGCAGAAGGTCACCTGGGATTTGACATACGCAGGTGGAGGATGCTGGAGGAGCTTTATCCTTCCCCGGAAGGACTCACTTTTTTTGATACGCATGGGACAAAAGATACAGACGTATTTGTAAATGCAGCTCCGCAGGATTACCAGAGGATGTACCTGTTCAAAGTTCCGGATGCTGAGATCGAGCGAAATCCGAACCTGGTTCAGAATACACCATGGTTGTAAAAATATACAGGACAATAAAAAAAGTAAACAATATGAAAACATTTGGAATAATTACGGGGATGCTCATCATGCTCACCTTTTTTTCGGGATGCACTGACTTTCCCATGGATGAGGACGATCTTCTGATTACTACCCAGGCACGTTGCTATATAGGTACGTTTTACCTCTACGGACCAGATCACCTGGATTGCCTGATACAGGATTCCACCGTAATCGATACTGTGAAACAGACCATCGTGGGCCTGGCAAAGTTTGGAACCAACCTGAGCAAAGTGAAGCCTGCCGCAAGCCTCTCTATAGATAGTAAAATCACCCCGGCAATGGGTGTATGGACAGACTTTACAGAACCCCGGACCTATACAGTGATTTCAGGAAACCGGCAGGTCGAGAAGGATTATACCATTACGATCAGGCTCGAGGGAGAAGAGTAATTGAATATCATGCAAAGCAAAAAAAATATGAAAGCAATCAAATATGTGCTAAGTCTTCTTGTACTGGTATCAATGATATCATGTACAGAAGAAGAGACCCTGTTAAAGGATGATTATATCATGAAAACATACGCGCCCGCGGTGGCCGGAGAGGCTATTGAATTTGCATATGCTATGGGTGCGATGGAAGGCACACTTTCCGCAGCAACGGCCCAGGTGAATATACCAGGGGCAGCCGGGACAGGGTTTGACCCGAATTCATATCATACCGATTCCAGGGGAAACGATGTGGGCGTATTAGTGGCAGATGTGTCCACGGAAGGAGAGACCTCTACTGCGCTTTTTACTTATGATACTGCAGTTGCAACATTGCGCTATAGCTATGTGGTTCCCGAGGAAGCCAAAGGACAGACGGTTTCCATTACTTTTAGCGCCGAATCATCGATTGGTGAAACAGTATCTACCACAACTCCCGAATTCAAGATCTCAAATATTACCATGAAGCGGGACATCGTATTGTCAGATGAAGATGTATGCTTCTTCTCCGTTGAAAACATGCAGGGCTATACCGAAGCGGAAGTAATTGCAAACGGGCTGGAGGATAAGATCGACCTGATCTATATCTATGATGCCCTGAATCCCGATGGCTTTAAGTATGGGCATTCCCTTGTCTCTCCAGGAAGTGACGAAAAGTATTTCAATGAAGTGAATGTTCCGGAAAGCTTCCGGATCAATCATACGCTGATTGAAAAGAAGGCATATTTGTGGGATAGCCATTTTACAGGTGAGGTTCCTGCAGTTTATGTGGATGATATCGACCTGGAAACACTGGACCTGACCGGAGCAGCTGATTTTTCCCTGGACATGAGTACACGCACCAGTGCTTTTCTTGTAACGGAAGATGGAAGGTATCACGCTTACATTTATATCAATAATGCACGTGGTGGCGAGATGACTTTTGGGATCAAACGGTTGGAAATTCAATAACATTACCAGACAAAAAAGAACATGAAATTATTAGTATTTAGTTTGATCGTTGCTACAGTGCTTTCAGGTTGCCAGCAGAAGGAAGGATCGGAGAAAGGCATGATAAAAAAATCAGAATTCATATACGAGGCTGATGAAGTCCCGTTTCCCAGCTGTCACGCTTCTACCATTGAGGCAACTCCCTCCGGATTGGTGACTGCCTGGTTTGGGGGTACACATGAAAAGCATGAAGATGTGGGCATTTGGATCAGCAGGCATGTTGATGGCGACTGGACCATCCCGGTGGAAGTAGCGAATGGTATCCAGAACGATACGCTGCGTTATCCATCCTGGAATCCGGTTTTGTATTACCAGGACGATACCCTGGTGCTGTTTTTTAAGATCGGTCCCAATTGTGCCGACTGGTGGGGAGAAATGATCGTTTCAACAGATGACGGAAAAACATGGTCAGATCCCGTGCGTTTCCCGGACCATATATGGGGACCCATACGGAATAAGCCTGTATTACTCGATGACGGCACACTGCTTTGTCCGTCCAGTACAGAATATGACGGGTGGCGGGCACATATGGAATGGACAACGGATCTCGGTAAAACATGGGATCGCACGGAAGCCCTGAACCATGGTGATTCGCTTTCTGCGATTCAACCCACCATCCTGCAACACCAGGGAGGTAAACTCCAGATGCTATGCAGGACAAGGCAAAACAGGATCTATATGGCCTGGTCGGAGGACAATGGGAGAACGTGGACAGACCTGGAGCCTGCAGGATTGCCCAATAACAACAGTGGCATTGATGCTGTGACCCTGGATGATGGCAGGCATCTCCTGGTGTACAACCATATTAACCGTGATGCTTCAGACGACAGACGAAACAGGTTGCATGTGGCTATTTCTGATGACGGAGTCAATTGGTCAGCGGTCACAGCACTTGAAGACGATGCGGATACCGGGCATGAATATTCATACCCGGCTGTGATACAGGCGCCTGATGGCACAGTGCACATTACTTATACCTGGAGAAGAGAATTGATCAAGCATGTGGCAATGGATCTTTCGGGTATAGATCCCACACCGATAAAAAACCAGGACTGGCCCCTGTAATTGGAGGTGTCGAACCTACATTTTTAAAAACTATTGAATGAAACGAACCAACGAGAACTTTCAATTGCAGGGCATCGTACCACCCCTGGTAACTCCTTTGCTGGGCAGCAATCAGCTGGATACGGCTGGACTGGAAAAACTACTTGAACATGTAATTAATGGCTGCGTTCATGGTGTTTTTATACTGGGGACCACCGGTGAAATATCAAGGTTAAGTAACAGGGTCAAAGATGAGGTGATCCAACGAACCTGCAAGATCGTACATCAAAGAGTACCCGTCCTGGTAGGGATTACCGATACTTCAATCCATGAGACATTGCGACTGGAGCAAGTTGCATTCGAGGCGGGAGCAGATGCAGTCGTGCTGGCACCGCCCTTTTACTATCATGTAGAGCAGAATGAGTTAATTGACTATTATCATGAAGTTGCCGGGGCTGTCCATCTGCCGCTTTACCTGTATAATATGCCTTCCAGGACCCATATTAATATAGAGGTTAATACCGTTTTGGAGGTGACTCAATCTCCAAATATCGTTGGAATCAAAGACAGTTCTGGTGACCTTATGTACATCCAGAGCCTGATTTACGCGTTACGGGGCAACCCTGGTTTTTCTGTCTTTATCGGACCGGAAGAGATCACAGCGCAGGCCGTACTCCTCGGAGCCAGTGGAGGGGTGAATGGCGGGGCCAATCTCTATCCGAGACTATTCGTTGAACTTTATGAGGCAGCAAGTAAGAGCGAAATTGTACTGGTGAACCAGCTTCAGATGATCGTCACCCATATTAGTAATACATTGTACAAAGTTGGTGTGAACCAACCGAATTTTACCAAAATAGTTAAGGAAGGATTGTCACAATTGGGAATTTGCGGACCCTATATGGAAAAACCGTATATTCCTTTTTCTGAAGAAGACCGTGCAATCATAAGCAGGTGCATGGAGAGTATCCACATTCCTGAATCCTTTATAAACAGATAACTAAATGACAGCAATTGATATTATTGTTTTTGTGGCTTACCTGGCAGGTGTTGTGCTGTTTGGAAGTTCATTTTACAGGAAAAATAAAACATCACGTTCCTTTACACTTGGAAATAACAACATACCGACATGGGTCATTTCCATGTCCATTTTTGCAACTTTTGTCAGCAGCATCAGCTACCTGGCGCTGCCCGGACAGGCTTACCAGTCTGACTGGAATGCGTTTGTATTCAGCTTGTCTATCCCGATTGCCATATTGCTGGCAGTAAAGTTCTTTGTACCCCTGTACAGGTCAGTCGGGAGTCCTTCGGCTTATACCTACCTGGAGCAGCGCTTTGGTCCATGGGCAAAGTATTATGCATCTGTTATGTACCTGCTCACGCAGCTGATGCGTGCGGGTACGATCATGTATTTGCTGGCGCTTGTGCTGAATGTGATCCTGGGCTGGAATATCTCCACCATCATCATCGTTACGGGTGTCAGCGTGATGGTATATTCCCTCCTGGGGGGAATTCAGGCGGTGGTTTGGACAGATGCCATCCAGGGGATTATCCTTATTATCGGGGCACTGATCTCAGCGCTGATCATCATTTTTAACATGCCTGATGGTCCCGGACAGCTGTTCCAGATCGCTGCGGAAAACGATAAGTTCAGGCTCGGAACTTTTAACCTGGACCTGGATGCACCGACATTCTGGGTGGTGCTGATATATGGTTTTTTCATCAACCTGCAGAATTACGGGATCGATCAGAATTATATCCAGCGGTATATGACTGCAAAATCTGACAGGGAAGCGAAACGTTCAGCCCTGTTTGGCGGATTGCTTTATATTCCTGTCTCCTTGTTATTTCTGTTTATCGGAACAGCTTTGTTCTCTTACTATAGTGCTAATCCCGGGTTGCTCCCAGAGGGAATAACGGGTGACAGGGTGTTCCCGTATTTTATAACCAGTGCCCTTCCAACGGGCATAACTGGTTTGCTGATCGCTTCCATTTTTGCGGCAGGTATGAGTACGGTATCCACATCTGTGAACAGCTCTGCAACGATCATTCTGAAAGACTTTTTCAAGGAGAAAAATGGAGAGGAAGCTTCCAATAAAAAGTCAATGACCATTTTATATACAGCCTCTTTCCTTTTCGGGACGCTGAGTATTCTCACTGCGTTGGCAATGATCAATGTTCAGAGTGCTCTTGAGGCCTGGTGGAAATTGGCTTCAATATTCAGCGGAGGCATGCTGGGCTTGTTCCTGCTCGGATATTTTTCAAAGAAGGCCAAAAATCCTTCTGCGATCCTTGGCGTGATCACGGGTGCATTTGTGATTGCATGGATGAGCCTTTCACCCATGATTTTCACAGGAGAATTGGAAGGGTATGCAAGTCCATTCCACAATTACCTTTCCATTGTATTCGGCACAGTAGCGATTTTCCTTGTCGGTTTTATTTTTTCAAATTTTATATTCCACAGACCAAAATTGAAATAGAGAAGCATGGCATTGCTGTAAGCGCATTGCTTGATCATTAGTAAAAAAACTATCCGCAAATGAGAAGGATATTAAGTTTAGTAATCCTCATACTAATCCCTGCTATGGCACATTCCGGCATACCAGATACAACAGTTTCGCATAAAAATAAAAAGAGCCAGGTGTGGTTTGAAGAGGGAGAATGGTACAGTGGGATCAGTGCAAAGCCAGATAGCTCCATTGATGCCAAATCTTTATATGCGCATTACACGGCACATTCCAACCTGTGGGAAAAGGTGTTCGAATTTATCGCAGAAACCGACCTGGCGGGCATTGAAAAAGGCAGGTATGAACTTGTTGGGGACAGTTTATTCATGATTGTCGATGAATATATGACACAGGATGAGAAAGAACGAAAGTACGAGGCGCACAGGAAATATGTTGACCTGCAGTATGTTGTTTCCGGACAGGAGCTGATCGGTATTGCAGAATTAGAAAATCAAGAGGTACTTGAGCCTTACGATGCGGATCGCGATATTGCTTTTTACAAAGTTCATAACGGCGAATACAGGGTGGCAGACAATAGTGTGTTTTTTATTTTTTTCCCCGACGATGCCCACCAGCCCTGTGTGCGAGTGGAGCAGGATGCTCCGGTCAGGAAAATCGTGTTTAAAATTATTTCAGATCTATAGTCTATGAGTATGGAATTAAGAAAGACCGCCTTGCAATTTATTGCGAGGACAATAATCGTTCTCTTGCTTGCTGCAAATGGCACATTCGTCATCGCACAGCAAAATGAAAAGCTTCATTTTCAGATTACGGTGAGAGACTACAGCGGGAAACTGCTTAGCAACCAGGAACTGGGAATCAGAATAAGGGTGCTTAATAAAGATATGGACAACCTCTTTGAAGAGGAGCATCAGTTGCAAACGAGCGCTACCGGAATATTATCTGTCAACATCGGATCAGGCACTAATCAGACCGGGAACCTGGATGAAATGGGACAATACCTGCGCGATGAGGTCGTCTATCTCAGGACTGATATTGATCCCAAGGGCGGAACTGATTATAGGATCATCAGCCATAACCGGATCAGTAGCGTGCCTTACGCATTGAAAGCCAAATATGTGATTGAACCGGAGGAAAAGGATCCGGTCTATATGGCATCTGTTGCCGCCGGCCTGGACAATGTTGTCCTGGACCGCTGGGAATATGCAGCAAGAGCGCAACACTATCCCGGTGACCGTATCAGTGGAGGTATCGTATTCTATGTTGACAGTACCGGTGAGAATGGGTTAATGGCTGCTGCACATGATTATGCAGATGAAGTTTCCTGGATGGATGCTCCAGGTGACCTTGCTAATGCCGGGAGCTATGTTGATGGATCCGTAAATACCAGTTCTGTCGTACAGCAGGCTGGAGCATCTGCACCGGCGGCATACTATTGCGATACCCTGACCATACACGGAAAAGATGACTGGTACCTGCCTGCAATAGATGAACTCAATTTGCTGAATGACGCACGCTACCAATTCAACAGGGCTGCAGGAGAGGATGAAGATCCCGTTTCTCAAGGACTCACAGCCGACAGGTACTGGTCCTCTACAGAATCAGGTGCCACAGAGGCCTGGTTGTTTGACATTGGTAAGATTGCAGAGGAAAACAAGTCAGAAAGTGCAAACGTTCGTGCAGTAAGAAAGTTTTCAGGAATGTATGATGTGAACAACTATTCCTGGCTTGTTCTGTTGGGACCGGAAGAGGAATCCAAGAGTGATGGAAATGTGAGCGAAATTATCCTAAACACTGATGGTGATGTAATTATAGATGAGGATGGTAAAAGAGGTACCGTCACCCGCACAACGCCCGGGATTTGTGTACCTGCAAAAATTACCTTTAAGCTTCAGACCGAATATGATCCTGATGCAAGTGAACAACCTGAAATTTTAAGAGGTACCGGTGATTTTCGCATTTGTTTTGGCGGTCCGCCCAAGGGGGAAACATTGGAAGATATTTCAGAGGCAAACATGGGGGAGTTTGAAGGCGTGCAATTTCGCATACATCCCCATGTGGATGAGTCACCCGTGCGCGTATATACCGGTTCGGAACCCCACACTTGTACTTCCATCTGGTTGCGTTATGTGGATCCGGATAAACGTTTGGATGATGACGGAAATCCAATTACCGGCCTGGCAAGTGATGAATGCCAGGGCCGCGGCAATCATTGCGGCTGGAAGCGGGTTGGACTTTTTGAAGATGGTTTTGGTTTGGACAACAGGGAAGAAGCACTGGTAACAGTTATTATTTCGGAATCTATCATATCCATCTCAGTAAAAGACAGGACGTGGAGCATCGATCTTGAGTATCTTGAGCTGAATGAAGAGGATATAGAAGGGGATGCCTTGCGTTTCGACCAGGTTACGTTTATGTCGATCAGTCATACGAACACAAGCCGGGGCTACGAGACGATAAAAATATCAGATCTAAAGGTACTGCCCATGGTCCAATAGCATTGATCCGGTCATACATAGGTACGATTCCAGGATATAATGAGGATAATTTTTTTGATTATAACTGATAAAACATAACATTATGAGCAACAGGTTAATAGGTGAATTACCAAAAGTGGGGATCCGCCCGGTCATTGATGGCAGGGAAAGAGGCGTGCGCGAATCCCTCGAACAGCAGGTCATGGACCTGGCAAATGCTGTAGCTGCATTTATCGAAAATACCATCCGTTTTGCAAGTGGCGAGAAGGCTGAGTGTGTGATAGCAGACACCTGTATCGGGGGAGTCGCCGAGGCAGCCATGTGTGCAGAAAAATTCCAGCGCGAGGGTGTGGGTGTATCCCTGACAGTTACCAGTTGCTGGTGTTATGGCACAGAAGTGATGGATACTGATCCCTTGATTCCCAAGGCCATTTGGGGATTTAATGGTACTGAGCGGCCGGGTGCTGTATACCTCGCTGCAGCCCTGGCGGGGTACAACCAGACTGGATTGCCCGCTTTTGGGATCTATGGCAGGGATGTGCAGGATGCAGGAGACACTGCCATCCCCGATGATGTGAAGGAGAAGATCACCCGATTCATCAAGGCAGGACTCGCAGTAGCAACGATGAAGGGTAAGTCATATTTGTCCATTGGGTATAGCTCCATGGGCATTGCCGGTTCGATGGTCGATCCGAATTTTTTCAGGGAATACCTGGGCATCAGGTCCGAATTCGTGGACTCAACCGAAGTGCTCAGAAGAATCGAGGAAGAGATCTATGACAAGGAGGAGTTTGAGAAAGCGCTTGCATGGACACGTGAAAACTGCAAGGAGGGAGAGGATCACAACAGTCCCGAAAACCAGGCAGACGAAAAGCGTAAAGCATGGGAATGGGAAACGGTTGTGAAGATGACCCTGATCTGCAGGGATATGATGGTGGGGAACCCAAAACTCGTGGAGATGGGATTCAGGGAAGAAGGACTGGGCCGCAACGCCATCCTCGGAGGATTCCAGGGCCAGCGACAGTGGACAGACTTTCAGCCGAACGGTGATTTCACAGAAGCCATATTAAATTCTTCATTTGACTGGAACGGGATTCGAGAAGCTTATATGTTTGCCACAGAAAATGACAGCCTGAACGGCGTGGTGATGCTGTTTGGACACCTGCTCAGCAATGCGGCACAGATCTTTTCCGATGTAAGGACTTTCTGGAGTCCCGAAGCAGTCAAAAGAGTAACCGGAAAAGAACTTTCAGGGAAAGCAGAGAAGGGTATTATTCACCTGATCAATTCAGGTTCTACTACGCTTGACGCCACTGCGCAGCAGAAGGACAAAGCAGGTAATCCGGCGATGAAGCCTTACTGGGAGATATCTGAGGATGAGGTGCAGGCCTGTCTTGAACATACCAGGTGGCCCCAGGCAGAAAGAGAGTATTTCAGGGGAGGCGGCTATTCTTCCCAATTCAAAACCGAAGGAGAAATGCCTGTAACCATGTCGCGGATCAACCTGGTCAAAGGACAGGGTCCCGTACTGCAGATCGCCGAAGGCTGGACTGTTGAACTTCCCGATGACATCCACGCGATTCTCGACAAACGAACAAACCCAACATGGCCGACGACGTGGTTTGTTCCACGGCTGAATGAAAAAGATGCATTCAGGGATGTATACAGTGTGATGGCGAACTGGGGAGCCAACCATGGTGCAATCAGTTACGGCCACATTGGGGCAGATCTGATCACCCTGGCTTCCATGTTGAGAATTCCCGTGAATATGCATAATGTTGATGAACAAAAGGTATTCAGGCCTGCAGCATGGTCAGCATTCGGAGAGGAAAAAATGAGTGCTGACTACCAGGCATGCAAGAATTATGGACCATTGTATGGATGTAAATAAACTTAAGATAATAATGAAACCTTCATCATTGAGCAATTTAATTTCAGCGGAAGCAAGCACAAAAGGGCATGAACCGAAATCGCCCTGGCGATGAGCTCAGCGA
>CAYOSB010000126.1:0-8473 GCA_964406495.1 uncultured Bacteroidaceae bacterium
CCAGTTTCCCTTTCATTTCTGGTTGCCCGGTGCGATGCAGGCTCCGGGTCCGGTGAGTGCCTACCTGCATTCGGCTACCATGGTGAAGGCTGGGTTTTACCTGCTGGCCAGGTTGAATCCGGTACTGGGAGGCACTTCGGAATGGGTATACATCGTATCCCTGGCAGGGATACTGACCATGCTTACCGGTTCTTACCTTGCTATTACACAGCGGGACATCAAGGGAATCCTTGCCTTCACCACTATCAATGCCCTGGGCGTACTGGTGTTGCTCATGGGCATCGATACCGGGCTGTCCATCAAGGCAGCGTTGCTTTTTCTGTTTGTTCATGCTTTCTACAAAGCAGCATTGTTTATGGTTGCCGGCACCATTGAGAAGAAGACCGGAACACGCGACATCAGTAAAGTGGGCGGATTGAGAAAGCAGATGCCTTTGACCTTTATTTTTACCCTGTTGCTGGTTCTATCCATGGCTGGGTTGCCCCCAATGCTTGGTTTCATCGGAAAGGAGCTGATCTATGAGGCAAAGGCACAACTTCCCGGCATCTCTTCCGTAGTGCTGGTGCTCGGTGTGATTTCCAATATTTTCATGGTAACAGTCTCCCTGCTTTTTGTATATCGGATCTTTTTGGGCCCGGAAATCAAAAGCCCAAAGCCTGCAGATGAAAGGGGCGTTTTTTTACTGATAGGTCCTGCAATGCTGGCGTTGCTCAGTCTTTTCCTGGGACTTTTCCCGCGTCTCCTTGGCAGCACTCTGATTGAGTCTGCACTTTCCGTGGTTCATATAGAGGATATGCAGGTGAAGCTTAAGATCTGGCATGGATTCAACCAGGTGTTTTTCCTGAGTCTGTTCACGATCATAGCTGGATTTTCCATATTTGCATTTGCAGTGCGACGTCCCCTCTTTATTGAGCGATGGGCCAGATTTAACGATCGCATATTTTCGCTCCGTCCGGCCGATTTGTTCGAGCAGATGATCGAGAGCTTTGTCCGGTTTTCTGACAGGAGCACAGGGAAGTTACAGCATGGTTATCACAGGCTGTATATCCTGACTATTTTTGTTTTCTCTGCCGGGAATCTCTGGTTCCAGGTGCTCTATACCTGGGGATGGAGAGCGGAAACAAGCCTGTCATTACAGCCATTTTACATCTCCGGACTGGTAGCGGTGATTATTGCTGCAACGATTTTCAGTACCTTGTCCAGATCAAGAATTGCCACCATCGTTGCACTTGGAGTGATCGGGTATGGTATTTCACTCATCTACCTCTATTTCAGTGCTGTTGACCTGGCCATCACCCAGGTCCTGGTGGAAACCCTGATTGTGGTGATGTTTGTGCTCGTGTTGCAACGACTCCCGAAATTTGCCAGGCTTTCATCGAGGAAGACGAAGCTTCGGGACTTGCTGGTGGCGCTGTCTTTCGGGAGTGTCATGACCATTGTTGCCATCAAGGCGATACACCTCGATTTGAATCATCCCATCAGTGACTATTTCCTGGAAAAGAGTTACCTGGAGGCGTTTGGGAAGAACGTTGTGAATGTGATTCTCGTGGATTTCAGGGCGTTGGATACGATGGGAGAGGTAATTGTGTTGTCCATTGCAGCAATGGGTGTAGCCATGTTATTCACCTTTAAAAAGATAGAGCGATGAATTCAGTAATATTACAGATCGCACAGAAGTATGTGAGGTTCCTGCTGCTTCTTTTTGCAGTGATCGCTTTGCTTCGTGGACACAACCATCCGGGAGGCGGATTTATCGCCGGATTGCTGGCCGGATTATCGATTGTGATGAAAGGATTTGCTTATGAAATTGAACAGGTGAAAAGCCAGATGAAGATAACTCCGCCTGCCTTTATCGGGATCGGTTTGGGGCTGATCGTATTGAGTACACTTCCATCAATGGCCTCGGGGAATGCTTTCATGACCGGCCTGTGGACTACCATTCCTTTGCCCCTGGCAGGGGAATTGAAACTTGGAACGCCCTTGCTGTTTGACACCGGGGTGTTTTTTGCTGTGATCGGGGTGACGCTATTGTTTTTGTTTTCATTAAAAGAGCAGAATAATGGAAATTGTACTGGCTATATTGGTTGGAGTACTCTATACTGCAGGTGTGTATATGTTGCTGAGAAGGAGTACGCTGAAATTTATTATCGGGATTATTTTCCTCAGTAACGCAACCAACCTGCTGGTGTTTCTTTCCGCGGGAATTGTGCCCGGAAAACCAGCATTCCTGGAGACCTCCGGAGCTGGGACCGACGCAATGGCGGATCCGCTTCCACAGGCCCTGGTGCTCACTGCAGTTGTGATTGGTCTTGGGATCGTGGTATACCTGCTGGCCGTGAAATACAGATTGTTCAACGAGACCGGTTCTGATGACCTGGACCAGCTCAAACCAACTGAAAAAGATTGAATATGCCTGTTGTTGTATTGCCCATATTGATCCCGCTCCTGTTCATGATCCTGCACCTGGTGATCAGGAAATCCCGTTATGCAGGAATTCTTGGAGTAGCGGGTAGTATCGCCATACTGGTAAGCTCCGTGTTTATATTGCTGGAGGTTTACGGAAACGGGATTATCTCAACTGTAGCAGGTGGCTGGGATGCACCGTTCGGCATAGCCGTGGTCATTGACCAAATGAGTGCACTTTTTCTATTGGTGACTTCGATCATCGTGGTTGCCATCTCCATATTTGCGTTGAATTTTCCAGCTAAGGAGCGTTACCTTCCGAAATTCTATTTCTTTTTTTTCAGTCTGATCCTTGGGGTGAATGGTGCATTTATCACGGGAGATATCTTTAACCTTTATGTATGGTTCGAGGTCATGCTGCTTTCTTCCTTTGTGCTGATCACCCTTGGTTTTTCCAGGGAACAGCTGCGAGGAGGGATCAAGTACATGGCTATGAATCTCATCGGCTCTCTCTTTTTCCTGGCCGGGATCGGTCTGCTGTATGGAAAAACAGGTACGCTGAACATGGCACACCTGGCCCAGATCCTGATGAACGACGATCAGTCTATACTGATCAACTCTTCATCCATGCTGTTTTTCCTGGCTTTTGGCATCAAGGCTGCAGTATTCCCCCTGTTCTTCTGGTTACCCGCTTCCTATCATACGCCGGATATCACGGTTAGCGCGTTGTTTGCAGGAATCCTGACCAAAGTGGGCGTCTATGCATTGTTTCGGTTTTTTACCATGTTCTTCGTGCAGGATCCGTTTTTCTGGCACACTTTATTGTTTTTCATTGCGGGTCTGACCATGCTGATTGGCGGTATGGCGGCCTCCTCCAGGTACGAAACCAGGAAGATCCTCTCCTACCATATCATCAGTCAGATCGGATATATGTTGATGGGACTGGCAATATTTACTCCCCTGGGCATTGCCGGCGGGATCTTTTTTACGCTCCACAATATGCTGGCGAAGACCAACACGTTTATCGTGGCAGGGCTGATTAACCGGATGCGCGGGAGCTATTCACTCAAAGAAGTGGGAGGCCTGTTCCGGGAAAGCCCTGTGTTGGCCGTGCTGTTCATTATTCCAGCTTTTGCCCTCGCAGGAATTCCTCCTTTGTCAGGATTCTTTGCAAAATTTATACTGATCAAAGCCGGCTTTGAAGACGGTAAATACCTGATCACTGCAATCGCCATACTTGTGGGCTTGCTGACCCTCTATTCAATGATCAAGATCTGGAACGAGGCTTTCCTGAAAAAAATGCCGGAGGTCCGGGACACCCCGGTCACTCCCCCGGTCAGGCTGAAATGGCTCGATCTGTTACCTTCGGTGATCCTGGGAAGTGTCAGCATCCTGATGGGAATTTTTGCTGCATCGGTATTTGACCTTACGCTCCAGGCAGCGGAATCCCTGCTTGAACCGATGCATTATATTGAAAGTGTAATAAATGGCAGCTAATATGGATGCGCTGAAGAAAACATATCATATTCTATTGTTCCCGGGATATTACCTGGTAAAACTGTTGAAGGCCAACCTGTTTCTTGCCTGGGATATACTTACTCCAACAATGATGATCAACCCGGGATTTACAAGGATCAGGCTGGAGATCAGCTCCGACTTCGGATTGCTTTTGTTGAGTAACCTGGTTTCCATGACCCCCGGCACCCTGAGCCTGGACATCGACCAGGAACGGAAATACCTTGATGTGCACCTGCTCTACATGGATCAACGGGAAGCAACGGAACAGGAGATACGGGAGATCATGAGTAAGATCAAACGCATCCTGGAATAATTAATGAAAGGAATTTATGGAAAGCACTTTTGAGAACACGATGATGATTCTTTCTTTCAGCGCCTTGCTCCTGGCGCTGGTTATTACTTTGTACAGGCTGGTGCGGGGACCCTCATCCAGTGACAGGATCATTTCACTGGACCTGGTTGCCTCAGTTGTGATGGGCTTTATCCTTTTGTACAGTGTACTGGTAAACAAGGGGATCTACTTTGACATTGCCATTGTAATCTCATTGATTTCCTTTATCGGAACTATTTCTATATCCATTTACCTCAGACAAAAAAAATGACAGAAATCGCCATCATATTGATGTTCCTGGGTTCAGTCTTTATATTGATTGCATCCATCGGCCTGCTGAGATTCAGGGAATCTTTCAGCAGGATGCATGCCACCACCAAAGCCACCTTGTTCGGATTGCTGCTTATTCTCGTCGGGGTATCGTTGTACTTTCTTTCACTTATACTGGTACTCAAGGCATTGCTGGTGATCATTTTCATTTACCTGACAGCCCCACTGGCTGCGCACTCTATATCGAGAACGATCGGGAAAACAGGAAAAGACTAGCCCCGGATCAATACCCGGGGACATCCGGAAGTTGTGTTCACTGAGTAACAGGAGCGTCCACTGTGATTCAAATTATTCCGCCTGCCAGCCAGGTAAATTCAGCGCAACAAAATATCCTCAATAATTGTTTAAAAGGGAGTTAGCAGAATAAAAATTTAATTGAGATGAAACTACTTCAAAATATACTTGTCCCGGTGGATTTCAATCCATCTTCCATCCATGCAATAAAGTATGCGGCATCTATTTCCGAGACATTCAATTCGCACTTGATCCTGTTGCATATCATATCGGCCGAAAAGCTCTCTTCACAATCGGAAGTGATGTTAAAAGAAACGGTCCGTGAAAAGTATGATGCGTTACGCAGCGAAGTTGGTCCTGCTATTGCGGAGCGAATGGAGCTTGTGATAAGTCAGGGCGTGGTTTTTGAGCAGATCATCCGCACCTCCATCAAGCGGGATGTGAATGTGATCATCGCCGGAACAGGTGATCACCCGGAGGGACGATTGAGTACCATGGTTGAAAAGCTGATGCGTAAAAACCAGGTACCTTTATGGCTGGTGAAGAATCATGATATGCCTCCCGTGAAGAAAATCCTGTGTCCGGTCGATTTCTCGGATGCTTCTGTGAGGGCAATGAACAATGCCATCCTGTTGGCGACAAAATTGAATGCCGCTTTGACAGTCATGCATGTGTATACGGAAATTGATATTCAGTCTCCGCGTTTGCGTGTGGATAATGAGGCGGAGAACAGGCGCCTGCTGGAAAGCAAGGAAACAGAAATGGCCGCATTTATAAAGAGGTTCGAGCTGTCCTCCGTTGCTCATGAGATATTGTTGGAGGAAGGCCAGCCGGATGCGAAGATACTGGATACCCTACGTACTCAAAAAACAGATCTTTTGGTCATGGGAACCACGGGCAAATCCAGCCTCAGCAGGATCCTTATGGGAAGTGTCACAGAAAAAGTGACCCGGGAAGCAGCGTGTAGTTTTATCACCACCAAGTCACAGGATATAGCAAAAAACTGGTTTGAAAGCAATTTGGGTGAAATAGAGACCTATTTGCAGCAGGCCAGGCAATACCGTGAGGCTGGGGATACCGATAAAGCCATTGATTGTTATTCTTCGGGGCTGAAGCAATTTCCTGACAATATTCCAATGCTGCAGGGACTGATCGAGGCGCACAATGAAATAGGGAACACTGCCAGGGCTTCATTTTTCAGGGAGTATGCCAGGGAGGTGGTATTGCGGTTGTGGGGCCGGGATTACCTGGAAAAGTTTGGTCTGTAGTTGTCCGCATGTTTTTGATGCGGTTGGCCTGAATCATGTCGCAGGAAAAAATTTGATCAATTCCAGACTTTAATTGTTACCTTGTTAATATAACCAATTCTGATATTGCCAATGTTGAATAAGCATCCCGAACGTATTTCTACCGATCAATTGAAAAAATTTTACTTATCCCCTTCCACACAGGTCATTGATGTGCGTCCTGTGGATGCATACAATGGCTGGCCGTTGCAGGGAGAAAGAAGGGGCGGTCATATTGCCGGCGCACGGAGCCTTCCGTCGAAATGGCTCAATTACCTGGACTGGATCGAGATGGTGCGTCACAAGGAGATCCTTCCTGAGCAGGAAGTGATCATTTACGGTTATGATAATGATGCAATCGGTGAGGTGGCTGAACGGTTCATACGTTCGGGATATGACAATGTGAAAATTTATGGCGATTTTCTTTCACAATGGGTTCCAGATGATTCCCTTCCCATGGAGAAGCTGGCCCGCTATCACCAGCTGGTGTCTGCTGAATGGGTGCACGAGATGATCTCAGGAGGAAGCCCGTTTCACTATAATAATGATAAATATGTTGTGGTGCATGCGCACTACCGGAACAGGGATGCGTATCTTTCCGGACATATTCCCGGTGCCATTGATATGGACACACTTGCCCTGGAGGCCCCGGAGACATGGAATCGCAGGAGTTCCGGAGAGATCAAGGCAGCACTGGAGGCACACGGGATCACTTCAGATACTACAGTGGTATTGTATGGAAAATATATGGATCCCGACAATGATGATGAATTTCCGGGAAGTGCAGCGGGCGACATTGGTGCGATCCGCAATGCGTTCATTATGATGTATGCCGGGGTTAAAGATGTGCGGGTACTGAACGGAGGATATCGTTCCTGGGTGGACGAGGGATTTGAAACATCTGTGGAAGATATCCCCAAAACTCCGGTTCCGGAATTCGGCTTATCCATTCCACAATACCCGCAGCTTGTTGTGGATACACCACGAGCCAGGGAGATGCTGTCAGCTGATGATGCTGAGCTGGTGTGCGTGAGAAGTTACAGGGAATATATCGGGGAGGTAAGCGGCTACAATTATATTGAACCAAAGGGCAGAATACCGGGGGCGGTATTTGCCGACTGCGGTTCGGATGCCTACCACATGGAAAATTACCGGAATTTTGATCACACGATCCGGGAGGCAGGGGAGACTTCCCAAATCTGGCATGCACAGGGTATCATTCCGGAAAAACACCTGGCGTTTTACTGTGGTACCGGCTGGCGTGGCAGTGAGGCCTGGTTCAATGCCTGGTTAATGGGCTGGCCACGGGTTTCGGTCTATGATGGCGGCTGGTTTGAATGGAGTGCCGATGCAGATAATCCATTTGAGACAGGCATACCCGGGGTGTAGCAACAATTTCCGTGAACTGCAATCCCCGTAGAAAGCAGTCTTCAATATGATTTACCTGTACAACAGCTGTAGCTGTATACATTCATCACTATCATTTCAGGATTCATCGCTGAACCCAGAATCTTCTCAGCTTTATTTTACTATGAGGATTCCCAAATAATACGCCTGGTTTTTAATCATCCTTTGCGTAAACGCCTTTACCTTCTGTTTCATATATTAACTTCGCTGAGCTCATCGCCAGGGCGATTTCGGTTCATGTTCTTTTGTCATTGCTCCCTAAAACATCTATGCCCAATGATGAGGTTTTCATACAGTTATACTATAAATTATTGCCTGTCTGTATTTTAATTATTAAAAGAAATACGTATCTTTAAATCTTATATGAAAGATTCGGTTTATATATTGCATGGAAGCAGGACAGGTAATTCCAAAGCAGCAGCAGAGCTCGCCAAAGATTATGCAGAACACCTGGGGATCAGGAGTACCCTATCCAGCATGGAGGAATTTGATCCTGAAATCATAACAGGACCGGGATATCTCCTGGTTACTGTGAGTACACATGGAGAGGGTGACCCTCCGCTGCAGGCCGCTCCCTTTTACGAGTACATACACACTATCTCAGACAGGAAGGCAAAGGGTTTGAAGTATTCTGTACTTGCATTGGGAGACAGCAGCTACAAGCATTTTTGCAAAACAGGAAAAGATATTTATCGCCGGTTGGAATCGCTTGGTGCTGAGCCCATCTCCCCGGTGGTGGAATGTGATATTGATTTTGAAGACAATGCCAAGGACTGGGTGAAGCAGGTTGTGGATCAGTTACAAGCAGAACCAGCACTTCAATTGCCCGTTAAGGAAAAGAAAAAAAAATTTGTCTTTGAGCTACAACTGGAAGATTCAGATAGTGCGTACTATAAATCCAGGATCATTGAGAAAAAACTACTTACAGCGGAAACTTCCAGCAAGCGCATCTATAATATCACAC
>CAYOSB010000126.1:8483-11205 GCA_964406495.1 uncultured Bacteroidaceae bacterium
CTAAAGAATTCAGGCATAGCATATGAACCGGGAGATTCGATTGGGATTTTCTGTCCGAACTCAAGGTTATTCGTAGATCAGATTCTTCGTCAGCTCCAGTTTGATCCAACCTATGTTGTTACAGTGAAGGGGCAACAAATGTTGTTGAAACAGGCACTGGTGGATGAATTTGAACTAACAATCGTTACACCGGTGGTCATGCAGAAATATGCCGGATTAACTTCAGATCCAAAATTATACAGTATACTTGAAAACAAGCAGGCTACATCGGAATATGCTTCCGGAAGTGATATCCTGGATCTGTTCACGGATTTTCCGGGAAATTTCACCCCGGAAGAATTGATCGGCGTACTTCGAAAACTGGCTCCTCGGCTTTATTCAGTTGCATCAAGCAGAAAGATTAACGAAGATACTGTTGATCTGGCTGTAGGCATTATTGAATACAGTTTGAGTGGAAGGGAGCGGATCGGGGTGGGATCTTCTTTCATTGCAGACCGTTTGGAGGAGGGAGAAAAGGTACCTGTGATGCTTGAAGAAAACGGTAAATTCAGACTTCCTGAAGATGTTTCGCGTCCGATCATTATGATTGGTACGGGTACCGGTGTATCTCCATACAGGGCTTTCCTGCAAGAGAGAGAGCAAGCAGGGGCCCATGATAATTGGCTGTTTTTCGGTGAGCGGAATGCTGCAACAGATTTCATTTATGGAAACGATTTCCTTACTTTTCATGACAATGGCGTATTGCGGCGCCTGGATGCAGCATTCTCCCGGGATAACAGCGATGGTGGGTATGTGACTGATCGTATCATGGAACAATCGTCTGAATTCTACCGTTGGATTGAAGCAGGTGCAAATATTTATCTGTGCGGGAATAAGCGTACCATGGCTCCGGATGTCAGAAAAGCAATTGTGAACGTGATCAGTAAAGAGGGTGCTGTATCCCCCGAAAGGGCACAGGTCATCCTGGAAACCCTGAAAGAGGACAAACGGTTCCAGGAAGATGTATACTGATGAATATCAACCTTTAAACCTATTCTCTTCATACACAGTACTCATAGCAGGTTGTGCGATTTCAAGCTGATCAAACCAGGTAGCATTTTCATCATAGTGAGCGAAAAAAGGTCTGAAGGTTTGTGAAGCATCGCGATGCCGTACATATTGTAACATGAAATATTTCTTTTGATCCACAGGATTATCTACTACGCTCATCACCTGAACTTTCCCTTTACTGGCTGACATCACAGGAGCGGTCAGGGTTTTTGCAAAACTTGCAGATTCCCTGATGGCATTATGATAAATGTCGTAGACCCGGGCGATGGGTAATCCAAAATATTCATAGGGCCCTGTTTCTCTTTCAATAAACATATAATAAGGAATCATGCCAAGGTTCACCTGTTTGGTCCACATCTCACGCCATATTTCAGGTGCATCATTGATGTTCTTCAGAACAGGAGCCTGCGTACGGATCTCTGCCCCGGTTTGCCTGATGTTATACATGGCCTCTTGTACTGCTGCATTGTCCATTTCGTTCGGATGATTGAAATGTGCCATAAATGCCAGGTGCTTGCCATTGTCAACGATTCGCCGGAATAATGAAAGCATGTCCTCAGCTTCATCACTGAAGGTTGGCAAAAAAGTAAAGGGCCAGTAGGTAAGAGACTTGGTACCAAACCGAATGGTGTCAAGATGCGGAATATCTGCTTCGAAAATTTTATCGATGTATTCGGAAATAGTTCCCGGGCTCATCACCATCGGATCACCGCCTGTAAACAGGATTTCATGGATCTGTTCATTTCTCCTGATGTATTCAGTCACTTTTTCTACCTCCCGCATGGAAAACTGAAGGTCAAGATCCTTAACAAACTGTGGCCATCGGAAGCAGAAGGTGCAGTGTGCATGGCAGGTTTGTCCCTGGCTGGGGAAGAACAGTATAATGTCCTTGTATTTATGCTGGCAACCATCAAGGGGTTGCCCGTCAAGTTCAGGTATGTTGGTCATCTGCTCTGCAGGATGAGGATTTAGCTTGAGCCTGATCCTGTTGACGATTCGTTGAAATTCCTTCTCCGGGACCTGGTTATCATATGCGGTTTTGACTTCCTGATACTGCTCTTCCATTAGCATCTCCCTGACTGGAAAATTAAGAATAAACACAGGGTCTGTTTCATAATTCGACCAGTCAATGAGGTAATCTGTTACATAATTATTTGTTTTGAATGGCAATACCTGGGCTACGATCTCAATCTCCTTTTTCTTTTCTTCCGGAAGGTTTTTCAGGTATTCAATCTGTCTGAAATTGCTCTTGTTATAGGTAATGAATTTCATATTTTCTCTCCTTTTGGTTTAAATTTGCACAAAAAACTTCATGTTATTTGAATCTGCTGATCCAGGAATATGAAGGGGTGGTGATTACTGTCGGGGGTTGTAATGGTTTAATAAACTACCAATTAAGCCATTTGGATTACGGCTGGCTGCAATGCATTGTTCCTCTAATATAAGCATTATATGTATAAAAAAGAAAAAGAGATGCGTAAATCTTAAAACATTCTTTTATTATAGCTGTAATGCTTTCCCTGGTCTAGCTTACGAAAGAGCCAGTTCCTGTTCAGCCTATTTTTAATATGTTTTTATTTAAAGGATGAGGACTTAATTACAACTTTATACGCTGGTTTTTGTTCTAAATACCAAATGAAACCTTCATCATAGAGCATAGAAATTTGGCTCC
>CAYOSB010000127.1:0-281 GCA_964406495.1 uncultured Bacteroidaceae bacterium
GATCGGGGAGATCATGATCCCGCCCGTTTCGGTCTGCCACCAGGTATCCACGATAGGACTCTTCTTTTTCCCGATGTTGTCGTTGTACCAGTGCCAGGCATCCTCGTTGATCGGTTCGCCCACGGTACCCAGTACCTTCAGTGAAGAGAGGTCGTGGTTCTCCACGTGTTCCAGGTCCTGCTTCGCCAGTGCCCTGATAACAGTTGGTGCGGTATAGAACTGGTTGACCTTATGTTTTTCCACGATCTCCCAGAACCTGCCATAATGGGGGTGATTGGGAA
>CAYOSB010000127.1:291-11062 GCA_964406495.1 uncultured Bacteroidaceae bacterium
CAGAAACGGCTATAGTCCGGATAAGAAGGGACGCCTTCGAACATGACCGAAGTGGCACCGTTCAGCAGGGGACCATAGACAATATAGCTGTGTCCTGTGATCCAGCCGATGTCGGCGGTGCACCAGTACACGTCATCTTCGTTGTACTGGAAAATATTTTTAAATGTAAAGGCCGTGTAGACCATGTACCCGGCGTTGGTATGCACCATCCCCTTGGGCATGCCGGTGGATCCGGAAGTATACAGGATGAAGAGCGGGTCTTCTGCCTCCACGATCTCCAGGCTGCAATAGATATGTGATTTATCGAGCAGCGGCTGCAACCATTTGTCACGTCCCTCTTTCATATTGATCTCATTGTGGGTGCGTTTGGCTACCAGGACGGTCTCCACGCAGGGTGTTTTTTCAAGGGCCTCATCGACGATGCTTTTCAGGTCGAGTGTTTTGGCACCACGATAGGAGCCATCGGCCGTGATCACCATCTTGCACGAGCTGTCGTTGATTCGCGTGGCGAGGGCCGAAGCCGAGAAGCCGGCAAATACCACAGAGTGCACCGCCCCGATACGGGCACAGGCCAACAGTGAAACGGCCAGGTCGGGGATCATGGGCATATAGATACACACCCGGTCACCTTTTTCGATCCCGTTTTCCTTCAGTACATTGGCGAACCTGCACACCCGGTCGTGGAGCTGGTGGTAGGTGATATATTCGGTTTCCTCGTCCGGGTTATTGGGTTCGAAGATGATTGCATTTTTTTCCCCCTTGGTCCGCAGGTGCCGGTCGAGGCAGTTCTCGGCCACATTCACCTTTGCGCCCTGGAACCATTTTACTTCGGGTTTCTGAAAATCCCATTCCAGGACCTTGTCCCAGCGCTTATGCCACAGGAAGTGTTCTTCGGCGATCTCTTCCCAGAAATTTTCAGGCTCTGTAATGGATTTGCGGTACACCTGGAAGTATTCCTCGAGGTGTTTGATGTGGTAGTTGCTCATATGAAATGCAGTTTGGTTTTGCTGACACGGTTGGGGTAAAACATAAGATAAACGAAAAAACGTGAAGATGGTTCAGATTTGTGTTGAATCCGTTTCCAAAAGCCTGTTTGAAAAGCAGTTAAATCTGAATGGGCCCCGGCATTTTGCTGAAAGGGGAATTGATTTTTAAGGTCATTTCTGAAAACATGATGATGAATAATCCATGGGTGTAAATTGATATGTTTTGTAACAATTGTTGCCGGGTGAGTCAATAATATTTTATATTTTATGTGTGATAATCTATATTTTTAACGCGAAACCCTGGATGTATGGCTGATGCCCCCGGCAGACTTAAAAAAATCCTCCCACCGGGAAAGTGGAAGATCCCGGTGATCATCCTCGCTGGTATTTTTACAGGACTGGCGATCTACATCTTTCGGTTGTCAAATGCACCCTCCTACCTTTCCGATCGGCCGGAGACCTGTGTGAATTGTCATATCATGACGCCCCAGTACGCCACCTGGTCGCACAGTTCACACCGTGAAAATGCCCATTGCAACGATTGTCATGTACCACATAATAATTTTGTCAACAAATACTATTTCAAGGCAAAAGACGGGTTGCGACACGCCACTGTATTTACACTCAGGAACGAGCCGCAGGTTATTTTTATTAAAGAAGAGGGGAAGGAAGTGGTGCACGACAATTGCATCAGGTGTCATTCCAACCTGTTTACGGACAGCAAGTTATTGATGAAAACCAGGGATTTCCACCATTACAGGATGGAGCGCAATTGCACGGAATGTCACCGGGAAGTGCCCCACGGGAGGGTCAATTCGCTATCGAGCACCCCCCATGCCCGGGTACCGTTGCCGCCCAGTCCGGTACCTGACTGGTTGAAAGAATTAACGAAATAATAAAACATACTGACTATGAAATCTATTCAGACACTTGTAAAAGAGCATCGTTGGTTTGGCTGGCTGCTGTTCCTGCTCACAGTTGTGATCGTGTTCTTGCTCGGCCTGCTTGCCTCCTCTATTATGGAACGGAGGGCCGAGGCTGTGTTTGCCTACACCCCCCAGGTGGAGCACTCGCAATTTGAACCCAGGAATGAAGTCTGGGGACAGAATTTCCCCCGGGAATACCAGTCCTATCTTGAAACTGCGGATACGATGTTCAGATCGAAATACAACGGATCGCAGATGATTGACATGCTGGAAGAGGTCCCGGAAATGGTCGTGCTCTGGGCCGGGTACGGTTTTTCGAAGGATTATACCCAGGGTCGCGGGCATTATTACGCTGTTCAGGACATACATGAAACGTTAAGGACAGGGGCCCCCATGGATGGAAGGGAGAGTCCCATGCCGAATACATGCTGGACGTGTAAAAGTCCGGATGTACCGCGCGTGATGAACAATCTCATTGAAGAGAAAGGTGATTTCCAGGCCGGTGTCGCGGCTTTCTATGCCGGAACCTGGGAAGAACGGGGACACCAGGTCGTCAATCCCATTGGATGTGCCGATTGTCATGATGCGGAGACCATGAACCTGCGGATTTCAAGGCCTGCTTTGATCGAGGCATTTAACAGGATGGGCAGGGATATCACCAAGGCATCCCACCAGGAAATGCGGTCCCTGGTCTGTGCACAGTGTCATGTGGAATATTATTTCAATAAGCAGACGGTTGAAGGCGTGCCATACCTGACGTTTCCTTGGGATAATGGCTTATCAGCTGAGGAAATGGAAGCCTACTATGATGATATGGGCTTCTCTGACTGGACCCATGCATTGAGCCGGGCACCCATGTTGAAGGCACAGCACCCGGGTTATGAGACATTTGTAACGGGGATCCATGCAGAGCGGGGAGTTTCATGTGCTGATTGTCATATGCCGTATATCAGTGAAGGCGGATTGAAATACACGGATCACCATATCCAGAGCCCGTTGAACAATGTGGCCAACTCCTGCCAGGTGTGTCACCGCGAGGAGACACAGACCTTGATCAAGGACGTGTACAACAGGCAGGACAAGATCATCCAGAACAGGCACCGGCTGGAGCAGCTGCTGGTACGCGCGCATGTTGAGGCTGCGAAAGCCTGGGAGCTGGGGGCAGATGAAGCCGACATGGAGGAGGCGCTGATGCACATCAGGCATGCCCAGTGGCGTTGGGATTATGCAGCTGCGAGTCACGGAGGTTCTTTTCACTCACCCGTGGAGATCGGGCGCGTGATCTCTACCGGCATCACGCTGGCACAGGAAGCCCGGCTGGAACTGGCACGGGTCCTGGCAGCGCTCGGTCATAACGAGGAAGTGCCATATCCTGATATCTCCACCAAAGCCAAAGCCCAGGCCTTTGTCGGGCTCGATATGGAGCAACTGAACAGTGAGAAAGAGGAATTCCTGGATGAGGTGATCGTGGAGTGGATGAAAAAAGCAGAGGAAAGGGAAGCAGGATATGAAGTGACGGTGATGAAATAACCTGTTTTCAGGATACACCTAATGTTTTCCTGGTGAACATATGGTATTCGGGTAAAAATTTATACATTTGCACCGCGAATTGTGAAAACGATTCGTTGTTCCAGATTGAAGAGGGAAGGGACAATCCACACTGGATCCTACATCCCGTGTGCATTTTCTTCTGACACCTGGACCACACATGTTGGAACGGGGTATAGCGCAGTCCGGTTAGCGCACCTGCTTTGGGAGCAGGGGGTCGTAAGTTCGAATCTTACTACCCCGACGAAAGGAAAAAGCCGCTACAGCAATCTTTGCTGCAGCGGCTTTCATCATTCCAATGAGCGTCAAAACGATAGTTTTGTAAGCGATGTGGAATGATGAAAGTAGCATCGACGACAGGAGATGCGATGCTTTTTTCTTTCTGACTCCTCCCTCAAAGATCACGACCTCAGGGAGTAATCTTACTATTCCGGTTCTGCATCTTATCATCCGGCTCTCGGCAGTTGGCATCGTAGGTATATTTACAAGAATACTCCTGTTATTAGTAGCAAATACTCGAAATAGTTGATATTTGTAATATCATGGATCGTAGCCAGGTAAATAGAAATATAATCAACTATCTCATGCAATATGGACCTGAGAGGATTGGACTTTTCGGTTCTTTTGCAAGAGGGGAAGAACATTCTGAAAGTGATATAGACATCCTGGTGAAATTTAAAGAAACAATCTCCCTCCTGGATCTGGTTAAGATACATAATGAGCTTTCTCTGAAACTCGGAAAGAAAATAGACCTGGTAACTGAGCCGCTTTAGTCGTGTGCCTTCTGATCTGAGTATAATGTATCCCCACTTGTTTCGCAAGATCAGATTGAGTGTGCCTTTTTTCTATCGAGTTCGATTGCTATACTTTCAACAAAACAATAAGTGAAGATAAATCGTTAAATTTGTATAGCTAAGCGTCAATGATATGAACCTACAATCGAAGAAATTAGAATTGGTCCAGCTCATTTTAAATACAGAGAAGCCTTCTATCCTGGCCAAGGTGGAAGCGATCTTGAAAAAGGAGAAAAACTCTGACTGGTGGGATGAGATAAGTCCGGAAGAAAAAAAGGCCATAGAAAAAGGATTGTCTGAAGCCGATAAAGGAGAACTTATACCTCATAAGGAGGTAATGAGAGAAGTCAGAACCAAATATCTTCATGACAAATGAAAATCAGTTGGACCCCGACAGCAAGAAAGACTTACTTTAAAGTTCTCGATCACCTTGCGGAGGAATGGACAAAAAGGGAAGTCAAGATCTTTATAAATGAAGTTGAATCCTTACTGGAACAAATTAAAACCAATCCTGAAATGTTCCAGGCATCCAGGAAAAAGAAAAATGTTCGAAAAGGGATAATTACAAAACACAATACTCTTTACTATCGGATCAAACCCAGGAAGAAGGAGCTGGAATTGATCACCTTTTGGGATAACAGGCAAGAACCCGGGAAAATGATCTACTAAGTATTCTCCAATTTTAAGAAACAATCTCCCTCCTGGATCTGGTAAGGATACATAATGAGCTTTCTCTGAAACCTGGAAAGAAAACAGACCTGATAACTGAGCCCTCACTGAAAAATGAGCGCTTAAAGAAGCATATCTACAAAGACCTCCAGATAATATACGAATAAGGACGACAGGATCTATATCGATCACTTTCTTAAAAGTATTGATCTAATGCTTTATTAACATCATTTTTGTATCTTTGATTAAATACATCAATATTCATGAAAAAGGTAGTTTTAAAGCGCAATTTAAAGGATAATTCACACATAGATGACCTTGCATATTGGCTTACCCAACCTCATGATAAACGTATTTCTACTGTTGAAATTCTAAGACGCCAACATTATGGAAATTCAGGAGGATTTCAAAGAGTTCTTCGCGTTATTAAACGTACATAAAGTTGATTTCATTATCGTAGGAGGCTATGCTTTGGCATTCCATGGTGCTCCCAGATACACTGGAGATATTGACGTTTATATTAAAGTTGTACAACTTCTTTTCTGTAAAATTATCTGGTCACAGTTATTTTTTCTTTTTCAATTGAACTTTCTTCAACAGCAGAATCGGGCTTAAATAGGAATCCAGACGCTATTCCTGCAATGAAATGAAATAAAATCTGAATCCTCGATCGAATCCTTCATCATCTTCTTGAGCTACCATTGGAACCACCAATATAAGTGCGAGAATTACAATAAGGATCCGTTTCATGATTGTTGGGAATTTGAATAAAAAGTCTTATTTACTGCAATCCGTTGTGAAATATACATTTGGGCTGTATAGATCACTTACATCAACACCTTCCGGGGGAAAGGGCATCGTCCAGACGCATACTTTATATAGTGAGGACATGTCGTGAACACTAATATAGTCCAGCTCAATATTATTCGATATATCCAGGCTCGTGAGTTGATTCCAGCTGCAATCTAAATGAACCAGGTTGATATTATTGGATACATCAAGTTCGGTTAATCTAATATTGCTGCATCGTAGTCTGAGCAACTCCGTATTGTTTGACACGTCAAGTACTCCTGAAAATTCTAATAAATAATTTAAATACAATTTCCTTAAAGCTGTGTTCTTTGAAAGATCAATATTCCGGATATCTGTGCTGAAAATAATTAATTCTTTCAGTGCAGGGTTCTGTGAAACATCAAGAGACGACAATTCTGAATAACCGACTCCCAGTTCTCTAAGATCTGGCTGATTTGTAACATTTATGCTGTTGATGCCATCCACATATATCGTTCTCAATTTAGTGCAATTTGAAATGTTCAAACTAATAGGGTGGTCCTGTCTGCCACATTTAAGATTTAACAGGTCCGGATTTGTGGACAGGTCGATAGAACTGATCTCATTTCCGGTACAGTACAGATCATATAATGGGAGATCGGATACATCCAAATTGGTCAGCTGATTATGGCTGCAATCCAGGGAGGTTAATTTGGAACATTCCTTGAGGTTCAATTCCTTTAATCGATTGTGAGAACAATTCAGAGTTTCCAGGTTTTTAAACGCCTCGATCCCGCTCATATCTTCAATTTTTCCGCGGAAGTAGTAGCCATTTTCCTCTTCAGGGGGACCCACATTCAGATGCGTCACACTCTTTGCTTCACTTTTACTGATGATGCTATCACCATCCATGTCTATGCCTTGTGAAATCAGTGCTTCCAGGAAAGCATCATCCAAAATTTCAACAGTTGGTTCAAATATTCCTTCACATCCAATCAGGAAAATAGTTGCTGTAATAATTATTGCAGGAATAGCAACAGTTCTTTTTAAATAACACATGGCATCTTTTTTTTATGAATTTGTTCGGACAATATCTATGCAATCATTTTTTCAGAAATGAATAATCAACAGAGGATCAGATCAGTTGGTATAAATGATTATAAATATCAATTGCTGCAATTATTTGTATAATATACATTCGGACTGCCTTCTCTGTCTACTTCAATCCCGTCGGGGGGGAATGGCATGGTCCATACACACACTTTACGCAGGTCGGGCATATCCCCGATATCCAATTTCTTTATAGCCGCATTATTCGAGATATCAAGACTGGTAAAACGATTGTAAAAACAACTTAGAAATTCTAATCCAGGATTTCCGGAAATATCTAGAGACGCAAGATGGTTTCCTGCGCAACTTAAATATTTCAGGTAAGTGCATCCTGACAAATTGAGATTTTCCAGTTTGTTATCCGAGCAATCTACATCATAAAGGTCCGGAGAATTTGACAGGTCAAGGCTCGTAATATAATTATCAAGACACGAAAATTCCGATAGTTGTGTGCAATTGGAAACATTCAGGCTGGTCAGCTGATTGATGCCGCAAAATAGCCGTCTTAGTTTTGAGCAATCAGAGACATCCACTGTCTTGAGCTGATTTTTCTGGCAGTTAAGAAATATCAGGTCCGGACAATTTGAAATATCGAGGCTGGTGATCTTGTTATCTGAACAAACCAACTCCGTCATGGAGGTACACCCAGATACATTCAACGTTGCCATGGCTGATTCATAAACATATAGTTTGTCAAGTTGAGTGCAATTTGAAATATCCAGACTTGTGAGTTGAGGGTTTTCTCCGCAACTTAATTCTCTTAGCCGGGCATGATCAGACAAATCCAGGCTCCGGAGTTGGGTTTCTCCGCAGTGCAATTTATTTAATTCCGGACATTGTGATAAATCGAGACTGGTAATTGGATTGAAATTGCAGTTTAATTCGCTTAATGCAGTACAGCCTGAAAGATTTAATTCTGTCAATTGGTTTCGATAGATCTCCATATAGGTTAATCCGGTACAACCGGAAAGGTCCAGTTTCTCAAGTGGAGTGTTATAGCAGTGAATATAATCCAGCACCGGACAATTTGTTGCCTTCACTTCCGTGATCTGTTCCCCTGCAAAAAAGAAAGAACGCAGGCTGTCCATATTTGATACGTCCATCTGCGTAAGTTGATTGTATTCACAATGGAGCGAGACCAGGAGTGTATTGTTTGAAACATCCAATTCGCTAATCTGGTTCCCACTGCAATACAAGTTTTCCAGCAACAGGTTTTTTGAAATATCCAGCTGTGATATCTGATTGTTATAACAAGATAAAACTGTTAATCCTGGATGGTCCGAAACATCCAGGCTTGTGAGTTGATTCATGCCACAGGTTAATACTGATAAGTCGGTATTATTTGAAATATCCAGTTCAGTGAGTTTATTACCTGAACATTGCAAGTGTGTTAGATAGGGATTATTTGAAAGGTCCAGTTCTGCAAGTTTATTTTCAGAACAATTCAAAAACACTAACCCAGGATTGCGCGAAATATCTAGTTCCTTAAGCAGGCATTCCCGGCAGATCAAGGTATCCAGGTTTTCAAAAAGATGTATATCCTGAAGGAGAAGAAGATCGTAACCACTAACGTTCAAATAATGAACAGCACTTGCTTCATTTTCGCTTATGATGCCATCCCTGTTTTCATCAACACCGATATCAATAAGAGCGTCCAGGAAATTATCATCAGTTATTTCAACAGGGTCTGATACTTTTTCACATCCGTTCAGAATAATCAGCAGTGTAGAAAATAGAACTGCCAGCATTTGTATTGGTGACATTGCACCTTTTAGATTCATGATTTTTGGGGTTTAGTTTAATGCAATTTACGACGTCAGAAATCACATAATCTAACGCTATCGTCCCAAAAACGAACGGTATCGTCTCAAATAATGCCATGGCATTACAATACTTTCGGTACGATCCGGGATCATCGGATTAGTATATTGCGATTTTCTCTGTCTGCACCCTGGAATCGGAGCGAACTGTCACAAAATAAATGCCTTTTGCATACATACTTGTGTCGAAAATCTTTGATCTTAAAGTGATTGGTTTTCGGTCCATGAGCTGACCCTTGAGGTTGTGGATCTCGATCACTCCCCGGATTGATGTTTCAAATTCGAGTGTGAAGCAGGAATTGGCCGGGTTAGGGAATAGGACAAATTGTTCTTTCGAGAGATTGTATACCAGGGTACTCGTAGTATCAGTGGAAGATGTGTCTGAACTAGTTGTATCCATTTCAGGACAGGTGCCCCATACCGGATAAAATGCTGCGGGTATCGGACAATTGGTTGCAAATCCTTCCGGTTCACTGCCTATATTCTGAACACACCAACCGGAAAGGTCCTTCTTGAAAGAGGCAGCACCATAAAACATATAATCCATTTCTTCCACATCACTGACATCCCAGGTACTGATGTCCTGATTAAATGAGGTAGCCATAAAGAACATTGAATCCATATCCGCAACGCTTCTTATGTGCCATGATCCAATATTCTGATTAAAGGAAGTTGCTCCGACAAACATGTCAGCCATCCGCTTCACATTGCTTACATCCCAATCCCCGATGTACTGGTTGAATGCTTCGTTTTTTTGAAACATCAGTGTCATATCTGTTACATTGCTCACATCCCAGTTGCTGATATCCTGGTTAAAAGCAGAATTATATGAAAACATTTGAAACATCGTGGTTACATTACTTACATCCCAGTTGCCAATGTCCTGGTTAAATGTTGTGTACAAGGGTTCCATGGTCATTTGATCAAGGCTCAGGGAATCTCCGGAAAACATACAATTCATCTCAGTCACATTGCCCACATCCCAATCCCCGATGTACCGGTTGAATTGTTCTGCATTATGAAACATATAGGACATGTCAACTGCACTGCTTACATCCCAGGCCCCGATGTCCTGGTCAAAAGACACAGCTGCCCAAAAGGTTCCCCATAAACTGGTAACATTGCTGACATCCCAGGAGCTGATGTCCTGATCAAATTCTGTCATTCCATGAAACATCATACTCATGTCTGTCACCAGGGAAGTACACAATACGGATAAATCTGCACCTTCGTCCCTTCTGTGTTCCAGTAATGATCTGTCCACAGCTTCATAGAGGATACCATTGACCGTCCCGGTATCTCCGGGTTGGCAATTTTCGCACTTGACGGTGATTCCGTTATCGTCTAAAATGAATGGTTGTGCAGGATTCTGGATAGAGAAACACACCAGGAATGCGATCATTGTAATGATTGATTTCATAATGTTGGGTTTTAGTTACAAGCAAGTTACTACAATCCAAACCACAACTTCAACCGGTATCGTCCCAAAAACGAACGTTATCGTCTCAAAATTGACCTGGATGATCCAAACGCTCATCAGTTGGAATATCCAGCGTATCAGGATCGTTCAGCGTTAACTCAACCCGATTGAACAGCCGTTGATGATAAGCTCCCGTCTTCCTGGATCAGATGGGCCACCCCCGAAAACCATTGCGCCCAGGCGTCCGTTACCGATCGGCAATGCCCCGGTGCATTCAGCCGCGGGTTCATCATAGAAGATCTCAAGGGAGCTTTGGTTTTGAGATGCGTATGGAACGCCTAAAATGAGGGAAAACCCCTCGTAAACGGCTACGATTACCTATCTGCATTAATCCAGGAATTATAAATACAGGAAATAGTTTATCTTTGTAATATCATGGATCGTAGCCAGGTAAATAGAAATATAATCAACTATCTCATGCAATATGGACCTGAGAGGATTGGACTTTTCGGTTCTTTTGCAAGAGGGGAAGAACATTCTGAAAGTGATATAGACATCCTGGTGAAATTTAAAGAAACAATCTCCCTCCTGGATCTGGTTAAGATACATAATGAGCTTTCTCTGAAACTTGGAAAGAAAATAGACCTGGTAACTGAGCCCTCACTGAAAAACGAGCGCTTAAAGAAGCATATCTACAAAGACCTCCAGATAATATACGAATAAGGAC
>CAYOSB010000128.1:0-11046 GCA_964406495.1 uncultured Bacteroidaceae bacterium
GTCATAGGTAAAATCAGCTACGGTTTTAAATCTTTCCTCACTTTTTTTAATGGCAGCACTGGCATTTTTTGCTTCCGTGACATCCCGTATCACCATTATATACTGTGAAGACGGACCCAGTGTAAACTTTGACAGTGTATTCTCTGTATAGAACACCTCCCCGTTCTGCCGTTTGTCTTTGCAGTGGAATGTGACAGAATTTTGCGTGTCGAGCATTACCGAAACTTCTTTCAGCCGGTCTGCACAAAAACCACGAACCAATTCGATTACCTGGTTGCGATCCCATCCATCCGGGATCCCGAACATCAGGGGTAAACTCCTGTTAAAATCCAGGATCCTGAAGCTGCCAGGTTCAATGAGTAACATGCCGTCCTGAACCGTATTGAAAATAGAGCGGTACTTCGCCTCTGAAGCTTCCAGTTGATCTTGCACCTTTCTGCTATGCTTCAATACCTTACCGTATTTCTGGGAAGAATAGACAGTAGGTACCAACTTTACCAGGTGATTTTTCTGGAGATAGTCCCAGACCCCTCTTTTAAGGGTTTCTGCTGCTTTTTTCTCATTCTTCTCACCAACCAGGTAGATCAATGGAACATGATAATCCACCCGGCTGTGCAATGATTCAATGGAATCCCGCAACATATCCGGCAGGTCAAAATCAGAAATGATCAGGTCAAGATGCCCTGTTTCAAGATGGGTTTCCAGCTCGCCGAGCTCTTTACACTTACAGTAGACCGGATCGTAATTACCCTCCTCAAGAAGTGCTACGACCTCATCTACAAGATTCTCATCCACGTACCAGAAACATATATTAATTCTCAGGCCGGCCATTTCATAATAAAAACAGGTTCATTCCGTCCGAAAATTAATATTTTTTTACGAGTTACAAGGTCCAAGTTACAAACAGTTCAAAACTTAATTTCCAATGCAAGCATCACATGTCTTCCTGCCTGTGGATAATAACCATCAATAAACATCTCCTCACCCCCGGAATAGTACCGGTAGAGCCATGCATTGGTCTCATAGCGCGTATCGAGCACATTGGCTACCAGCACACTGAATCCAAGTGAACCTGCCCATTCCGGGTAGAGGGTATAGCCGACCCTCAGGTCATTCACAAAATAGGGGTCAATTGAATATCTTTCGGTCTGGGTATTATCGATATACTGCCTGCTGACATATTTGGACAGGATACTGAAGCTCAAACCATCCAGGGGACGGTATTCAGCCTGTCCGGAAGCTACCACCGAAGGCGAATATGCCAGCGTGGAGTTACCAATCTCTTCCGCCACCTGGAAGGGTTCACTTTCAAGGTCCGACCAGTAGTCCCAGTTATCCACGTAGTTGACAAAATCCCTGATCCTGTTCTGGCTGAAGGCAGCCGTACCTTTCAGAATGACCTTGTCCTGGTAATTGTACCCGGCTTCCAGCTCTATACCTGTGCGGTAGCTTTCTTCCACGTTGGTCATTACGGGATACCCCACCTCGTTGATCTGACCGGTAAGGACAAGCTGGTCTTCATAATCCATATAATACAAGGTAGCACCGACTTGCAATGGTCCGTTCCCGAATGAATACCCGGCCTCAAAGTCATTTAATGTCTCGGGAACAGGAAGCCGTTCCGGTGGTGCATCGGTGTAATTGTTCCTGTTGGGTTCGCGGCTTGCCCGGGCATAAGAGAAAAATGCACGCTGACCCGGCGCCGGGATATAATTCAACCCGGCTTTGGGGTTAAAGAAGAGGTACTGGTGTTCCTGTGTCACCAGGCGGTTGTTTGCATCTGTTCCATCGATGTCGTGATTGATCCCTCTTATCTGAAGGTCTATGAAAGCGGTGATTCCTGTGCCGATGTCCTGGTAATATTTTCCATATATATTCCAGTCGGTTTTAATCCCGGTACCTTCATACCACTGGTGACCAGGCTCGTTATTGCCCATATACTGTGCCCAGATCACTTTCCCAAAGTGCATCCCGTCGTACCTGTTCCATCCTCCTCCTGCAATCATAGTAGCAGTTTCCCGCTCATATGTGAGGGAGGCAATGGCTCCATAAAAATCATTGTCGAGCCATTTTCTCCGCACCAGGTCGGTGGTGGCAACGGTGTCGTCTCCGATTACTGCCGGGACCATACTGTAGAAATCATAATCCTGGTCCTCTTCATACTGCTCATAATAACCATTCCCCCAGGTATAATGTAACGCGGCATTCAGGTGCAGGTCAGTCGCCAGTTCCCTTGAAAAATGTAACTGGTAGTGCACCTGGTCGTAATGATCCACCTGGTTTTCGTAAAATGCTGTCTGACCGGAGGTATCTGTATAGGCCCCCATTTCATTAAAGGTACGGTCAGCTGCAAGCAGAGGTGAAGGCACACCGCCCCATGACTGGTATAGTTCTTCAAATCCTCCGAATGTGATGAATTTAAGTGTAGACTTTTCGTCATACCATCCGGCAGAAAGATAATAGGACTGCAAGTCGGTCCAGGACCTGTCGATATATCCATCCGAGTGCAGGTCAGAGAGACGCAGATCAACTGCAAAGTGATCGTTGATCAGTCCCGTACCTGCAGAGATGGTGTTCTTGAATGTATTGAAAGATCCGACCGTTGCATCGTAGCTGGCCTAGGGGTTCTTGTTCAACAGGCTGGTCTGCATGTTCACCGTTGCTCCGAACGCAGCCGCGCCATTGGTGGATGTTCCCACACCCCGCTGGATCTGGATCTGCTCCGTGGAGGAGGCCAGGTCAGGCAGGTCCACCCAGAAAACGCTATGCGATTCAGCGTCATTCAGGGGAATTCCATTGATAGTTACATTGATCCTGTTGGCATCCGTGCCGCGTATCCGCATGGAGGTGTACCCGATGCCATGACCGGCATCTGAAGAGGTGATCACTGAGGGTGTCAGGCTGAGAATATAAGGAATATCCTGTCCGAAGTTCCGCTCTGCAATCTCCTCCCTGTCAATATCCACATAAGCCATGGGGGTCTTTTCCCCGGCCCGGAGTGCATTGATGGTCACCTCTTCACCCAGGTAAGGGGCCGGTTCCAGCACAACGGTTCCGATGTCTGTATCCTTACTCAGGTAAACGGTCTCTCTTTCTGTTCCATACCCAATAAATGAAAAACTGATCCGGTAGGATCCTGATGGAAGATTGTCGAGTGTAAAATCACCAGACGAATTGGTGATCGTGCCCACATTCATACGTTCCAAATACACATTCGCTCCTGCTACGGGCACATTCTCTGTATCCACAACCTTACCCGTGAGCGCATGTTGCCCACTGAGCTGCATAGCTGCAACCATACAAAGAAGCCCGGTAAATACCTGCTTTCTCATAGTAATTTATTTTTTGATAATTCACATAAAAATGCAATTCCCTTCGCCGGCATTACCCGGATCAGGTGCTAAGGGTATGATCTCAGCCTGGAATTTTAGGCACCCCCTTAGTGAAATTACAGGGCAAATGTAAGAAGTATTTTTTGGAATGAAAACTTTTTCCAGCATGGACATCCTATTTCCAGTATGAACTTCGGTTGCCAACATGGGTATTCCTGTTTCTGCTTATAATACTTTTTTTGCCATCTTTGCGTTATCATTCTGAACTGAATCCGATAGCTGTGTTGAAAAAATCCAATCGCATCTCAAGTCAATCGACCAACCCTGATGGAACAATGACCATGATGCAGGAAAAAACGATGATTATGTTGAGAAAGACGATCTTCTCCCTGAGAAAGTCGGTCCTCCTCATCCTGCTTGCCGGGACCATTGCATTGCTCTATCATTGCCGGCCCGAGCGCACGTATATTGAAGAAAATGATGCGAAGCTTCAATTCAGCCTTGATACAGTATATTTCGATACCATCTTCACCACGGTGGGCACCACAACCAAATCTTTCCGGGTATACAATCCGCATTCCCGTTTCATCAAAATTGACGACATTCGCCTGGCAGGCGGCGACAACTCGGTATTCCGGATCAATGTGGATGGACAGCCCGGGAAACAATTCGAGAATTACGAGATCGCTCCTGAAGACAGCATGTATGTATTTGTGGAAGCCACGCTGGATCCGAACCAATCCCCGGATATATTGCGGATCCAGGACTCCATCACTTTTTCAGTAAATGGGAACTTCCAGGATATAGACCTGGTAGCCTGGGGACAGGATGTGCATATGTTTAGGGGCGATACGATCGACCATTCCACTACCTGGGTGGCCGATAAACCCTACCTGATCATTGACGGCATCCTGGTGGATACCCTGCAGGAACTGGTCATCGAAGAAGGAGTACAGATCTACATGCACCGGGATGCAGGTATCTTTGTGAAGGGCTCAATGAAAATGAATGGTACCCTGGAGAATCCTGTCGTAGTGCAGGGCGACCGGCTGGAACGTGAATTCCAGGATGATCCCGGCTATCCGGGACAGTGGTTCGGCATCTATTTTGCCCCCGGCAGCTACAGCAACGTCATCGACCATGCGCTGATCATCAACGGAACATTCGGACTCTGGGCCGATTCAGTTGTATATTATGATGAACCTGTTATTACGGTTAAAAATACCGAGATCAACCGGATGAGTTACGATGGTATCCTGGGCAGGGGCACCACTATTGAAGCAGTCAACACGGTCATTGGTGATTGCGGTAACAGTTGTGTGGAACTCCTTTACGAGGGTTCTTACTCATTTAACCATTGCACACTGGCCAATTTCTGGCGCAACGGATTCTCCAACAGGAAAACCCCGGCTTTGTATATTGCCAATTATTTTGCATACCAGGACTCTCTTGGAGAGGTCATCGTTGAAACACGGGATATCGAAAAAGCCGAATTTACCAACAGTATCATCTATGGTTCAATGGCCAACGAAATCGTTGTCAGCAAGTCAGACGAGGGCATACTGAACTACACATTCGACAGGGTGCTTTCGCGCCTCGATAAATCTGTGTATGATTACAGTTCTGATCCCAATTTCGTCTGGGTCCTCAACAATGTGGATCCGCTTTTCGACTCCATGAGGGTAAGCTATGAGCTCGATACCCTCTCCCCTGCCATCGACAAGGGAAGCCTGGAATACGCCATCGGGGCGCAGCCGGATGCGCAACTTGATAAAAAGGGTGATTTCCGGACCGCCGACGAGGCGCCCGACCTGGGGGCTTTTGAACGTATCGAATAACCGACCGGACTTTTTCAACAGGACTGTCTTCACCTCATTGGAGCACAGATCGTATAGTTTTGACCATATCGGATAACCAGCCGGACTTTTCAATGCTATCAGTCCGATATTTTCTTTCCTGGATACATTAACCAGCAGGTTCCGTGTCACCATCTAAATTCCCTGAATGATGAAACAGTTGACCTTTATCTTCCTGTTGGTCCTGAATGTGCATATTGCACCTTCAGCCACTGCGCAGTTGCGGGAGGAGTATTGCGTCATGTTCTATAATGCAGAAAACCTGTTCCATCCTTCGGATGACAGCATTGCCGCAGATGACGATTTCACGCCCGAAGGTGTGCGGCGGTGGAATTTTCTTCGCTACAAACGGAAGATCGCGAAAATCTGCAAAGTGATCCTGGCAGTGAATGGCTGGGAACCGCCCGATGCTGTCTGCCTGAGCGAAATCGAGAACAGGGAGGTCCTCAACGACATCATTTTCCATCCGCTGATGCTGGAACAGCAATATCTGCCACTGCACCGTGACAGTCCTGACCATCGCGGTATCGATGTGGGGATCATTTACCGTGGGGATCGCATGGAGTGCCTGGACACTGCCTGGATAGAGATCCGCACTGCACAGCACGAGCTGGTCCGCACCAGGGAGATCCTGGCAGCAGCGTTCCGGTTAAGGGCTACCGGGGACACCGTTGTACTCTTTTCCAACCACTGGACCTCGAAATATGGCGGTGCATTGGAAACAGAAGATCAGCGCCTGTTGCAAGCCCGACTGCTGGGAGAGTACATTAACGCACTTCCGGGTGCCAGGTCTACATGGGGATACAAAGGGGTATTGTCGAATTCCCGGGTGCCGGACCATCACATCGACACATTGCGCGACCAGGGATCATCAACCAGGCTCAGGATCAGCATCATTGCAGGTGGTGACCTGAACGATCTTTCAGGATCGCCACCGGTACAATTGCTTTCGGACTCCTTCAACCTGCAAGAGGTGCCACACCTTGCCGAAAATGTGCTTGGAGATCCATCCCTGCCCAATGCATCATACAAATACAAGGGGAACTGGGCATCAATCGACCACGTTTTTGTAGGTGGAAGGTTGCGTACTGAAGATTGCCGCGCCATGGTCTTTGTCCATCCGTTTCTGCTGGAAGAAGACATAAAGTATACGGGTGTAAAACCCTTCCGGACCTACAGCGGATTCAAATACCATGCTGGTTTCAGCGATCACCTTCCCCTGCTCCTTCATTTCGTGGTGCAGAACGATCGGGAGGACGATGGGCAGAGCGATCGGGAGTATTGACCTGTTTCAGCCCGAGCTCGCCGGCCTTCTTCAGCAGCATCTCATATGCAGGTTCGAAAGCATTGGGAATTTCGCCATCCAGGATCGCCTCCTTGATGGCATTTTTCAGGATGCCAATCTCCCTTCCGGGAGGAATATCAAAAATATGCTGGATGTCATCGCCACTTAGGGGCGGTTGGAAATTACGCACATGGTCCTTCGCTTCGATCTCAATAATCTTCCTTCGTACAATGGCAAAATTCTCCAGGTGCCGACGCACCGTTCGTTCGTTTTTTGAGGTAATATCCGCTTCACACAGGGTCATCAGGTCATCAATCTCTTCCCCTGCATCGAAGATCAGCCGACGCACCGCAGAATCAGTGACGATCTCCTGGGAAAGCACAATAGGCCTGAGGTGCAGCCTGACCAGCTTCTGTACATATTTCATTTTTTCATTCAGGGGAAGCCGCATCCGTTTAAAGATCCCCGGAACCATTTTTGCACCGATGAAATCATGGGCATGGAAGGTCCATCCGGTCCCCGGCTCAAATTTTTTCGTGGCGGGTTTTGCCACATCATGCAAGATGGCTGCCCATCGCAACCAGAGGTCATCACTCTTCTCAGCCAGGTTGTCAAGCACCTTCAATGTATGCAGAAAATTGTCCTTGTGCCTGATCCCGTTTTTTGCCTCCACCCCTTTCAACCTGTGTAATTCCGGCAGGACCTTTTCCAATAGTCCACACTTGTCCAGCAGGATAAATCCCCTGCCCGGACGGTCAGCAAGGACAACCTTATTCAGCTCGTCGGTGATCCGCTCCTGGGAGATGATCGTGATACGATCGCGGGTGTTGCGGATCGCTTCAAAGGTCTCTTCGTGGATGTGAAATCCCAGCCGGGTGGCAAACCTGATCCCGCGCAGCATGCGGAGGGGATCATCAGAAAATGTGGCTACAGGGTCCAGTGGTGTCCTGATAATTTTATCCTGGAGATCTTCCCTGCCATTGAAAGGATCAAGCAATACACCATATGAAGCCTGGTTCAGTGATATTGCCAGTGCATTGATGGTAAAATCCCTGCGCAACTGGTCATCTTCGAGGGTTCCGTCCTCAACGATCGGTTTCCGCGAATCCCTTCGGTACGACTCTTTACGTGCACCGACAAATTCGATTTCGAGATCACTGATCCTGATCATTGCAGTGCCAAAATTCTTATACACAGCAAGGCTTGCCTTCTTTCCCAGCTTTTTCTTCAGCCGTGTAGCCATTTCGATCCCGCTTCCCACCACTACCACATCAATATCTTTTGCCTCCCCCGGAGATCTCCCCAACAGGATATCGCGCACAAATCCACCGATCACATAGGTCTCCAACGCCTGCTCATCAGCGATCGTAGCAATGGTACCGAATACCGGGTGGACCAGATATTGTTTCAGGTTCGGCATGTGCTACAAAAGTAATTAAAAAAGGGAAGGGCCGGACATCAAAGGTAAAAGCAGGATGTAAAGGGTAAAGGGCTGGAGATATAAGCCAGGGGCAGGACATAATAAGCATAACCGTGGAAATATGAGAAAGAATCATAATATCACAAGCTAAATGCAGAACTAAAAAGGCAAAGAGCAGGAAATACAAGGTAGTATCAGGACATAAGAGGCAAAGGGCAGGGAATACGAGGCAAAAGCCTGACATAAGTGGCAAAGGGCAGGAAATACGAGGCAAAAGCCTGACATAAGTGGCAAAGGGCAGGTCAGGCAGGGAATATTTTCTATTTTTACAAAAAAATATAAGATGGCCCGGACAATTGTATTCTCCCTGTTGATCATTATAACCAGCTGCCAGATGAAAAAAACGGATGTTGACCTGTTAGTGAAGGATGCTGACATTTACACTGTAGATGCTGCATTCTCAGTTGTTGAAGCCTTTGTGGTGAAGGATGGAAAGATCCACGATACAGGCAGTACAGCTGAGATGGAGAAAAAATATGATGCACAAAAGGTTGTTCCCCTGGAAGGAAAATATGTTTACCCGGGCTGGAACGATGCACACTGTCATTTTATTGGCTACGGCACCTCATTGCAACAGGTGGATCTCGCAGGAACTGTTTCAGTGGAAGAGATTATGGCAAGGTGTCGTGAATTTGCTGCAGACCACCAGGGAGAATGGATCACCGGTCGCGGTTGGGACCAGAATGACTGGAAGGAAAAATCCTTCCCCGATAAAACGCAGCTGGACCGTTATTTCCCCGACAGACCTGTATTATTAAAACGCATCGACGGTCACGCAGCATGGGCCAACTCGAAGGCCCTGGTACTTGCAGGTATTGATGGCACCAGCGACATTGAAGGAGGTGATGTGTTGCTCAGGGATGGTGAACCCACCGGAATTCTTATCGATAACGCCATCGGGCTGGTGGAAAAGGTCATCCCAACCCCAGGAAGCGAAGTGCTGATCAGCGGGATGCTGAAGGCTCAGGAGAATTGTTTTGCAGTAGGACTTACTTCTGTTTCCGATGCCGGTTTATCCACACGCGAGGTACAACTCATCGACTCCCTGCAGAAAGAAGGCTCCCTGAAAATGCGGATCAACGCCTGGCTTGAACCTTCAGAAAGTAATTTTGAGAACTACATTGAAAAGGGTGTGCAGCAGAACGACCATCTTACCATCAGCACCCTGAAGCTATACGCCGACGGTGCACTGGGATCAAGGGGCGCACGCATGCTGGAAGAGTATGCCGATGATCCCGGGAACAGGGGACTGTTCGTTACCCCACCTGCCCAGCTGAAAGCATACTGCAAACGCGCACTGGAAAAGGATTACCAGGTGGCGATCCACTGTATCGGGGACGAGGCCAACCGGAGGGCACTTGAAATCTATTCGGAATTGCTTGAAAAGGGAAATGACCGTCGTTGGCGAATTGAACATGCACAGATCATCCATCCCGCTGATATCGAAATGTTCGGAACCTACAACATCGTCCCTTCGGTTCAGCCCACACATGCCACATCTGACATGTACTGGGCAGAAGAGCGCCTGGGAGCATCACGCATGGAAGGTGCATATGCTTACAAAACACTGTTGGATCACCTGGGCTGGATCCCCAATGGAAGCGATTTTCCTGTGGAATCCATCAACCCCCTATACGGTTTCTATGCGGCAGTTGCCCGGAAAGATCACAGCGGCTACCCGGAAGGCGGTTTTCTCAGCGACGAGGCATTATCGCGTGAAGAGGCGTTGCGGGCCATGACTACCTGGGCTGCCAGGGCGGCATTTGAAGAGACATTCAAGGGAAGCATTGAACCAGGAAAAATCGCGGATTTTGTTGTCACGGAAAAGGACATCATGACCATGGATGAAGCAGATATTCCCGCAACGAAGGTGCTCATGACCTGGTCAGGAGGAGAAATCGTATATGAAAAAAAATGACCAGGTAATTACCTGAAAATATATGTAATTCCTCCACCGAGAATGTCCCAGGCACGTTCCGTAACTGGAAGATCGTATTCCAGGTAGACAAAATAGCGGTCATCGAAGTTGATGCCAAAATTGAGTGGAATCCAGGCCCGCAATTCCACTTCGCTGACATCGATATCCATATCCAGACCAAAAGTGAGATTGGCCCAATACTGCGGGGTATGGGTATAACTAACGGTCAGATCCACCCCGTACTCCTTCCATTTATGCAGTCCCCCGGCCAGGGAATAGTAGCTTTTCCGTGTTTCCCTGAACAAATATTGCACATCTGCAGAGAAAAAATCAGGACCGTTATAATAGCCGTACTTAAGATTCATGTCCAGGTCATACCTGATCCCGTAGCCTGCCATGACCAGGTAAGACATCCCTTCGAGTTCGTAATGAAATACATTGTCGACATTATAAACCGGGGCGATTGTGACCCCGAAAGACCTTACAGGCAGCGTTTTTCCAAAATTTATTACCTGTGGATCAGCTTCGCTGAGGAAGGAGAAAATCAGGACGATGGCCAGGAAAACTCTTTTCACAAGTATATATCTTATTTAAACAACTGTAATTTAGTATGTTATAAATTTCCTATTATCTTCGGGTGATTAGTTGCCTCGCAGAATATTATAGATAATAAGGTGCTCGGCGAACCCTCATCGAACTTCCTTACATTCCATACCAAATATACATGTTCTTTTGTCATTGCTCCATTGAAATTTCTATACCCAATGATGAGGGTTTCATTCCTTCAGGGTTAATGAAACAAAAATACACGTTTCATCTGAATGACGATGGAACCGGACAAATATTTATCAAGGGTCAATTGAGACTGATCATCTCTCCCTGGTAGAATTCCAGTATTTCCAGGTAGAAAACGAACAGGTACTTTGCATTGATCATCTCTGCCCTCGAAGCAAAAAGGCGGTTTCGTGCCTCCTCCAGTTCAAGTGCTGTTGCCATGCCCACTTTGAATTTTTCTTCTGCATACCTGTAAGCCTCTTCACTGTTTGCTTGTGTTTCCCTGGCAGCTTCATAGTTATCAAGTGCGCCAAGCACTTCCGAATGGTAACGCTGTATGTCTTTGAACAACTGCTGTCTTACCTCCTCCAGTTGGTAGCGTGCATCTTCCAGGCTGATTT
>CAYOSB010000129.1:0-10985 GCA_964406495.1 uncultured Bacteroidaceae bacterium
GTGGATTTAAGTCTTGCTGATTGGCGGATGATCAATAGCAATTGATACTTATAGCTATAAAGTACAGCCAAGTCGTTTCCTTCTAAGTTAAGTTTATATTAGGGTGGGGATTTGGGATTGTATTATTGTTTTTCAAAAGGATCGTCTTGATATTTCGTGAAACCGAATATCGTGATTCTATCTTTTTTAGCATCCACTTTATATACAATTATGTATCCTTTGAAAATCAAATCTCGTATATCTTCACGATCAAAGAAGATTGATTTCCTGTTAGAAAAAGGCATGTCAGGAATTTCCCTGATTCTTTTTAGTATATCTGATTTGAACTTTCTTGCAGCACCTGGTTTATCTTTTGCAATATAATCAACCTGATCATTTAGTTTATCCGCGAATGATTTAAGTATTCTAAGCTTCATTTTTCCGGATGGTGTCATCAAGTCTGTTTTCTAAAGCTTCAATAGATGTGTATTTTGCAGTACCTTCTTCAACGCTTGCCAATTCCTTTTCCAGGTATTGTTGGATGGAAAGAAAGGTTTCGTTTTCTTCGATCACTTCGACTTCGTCCTTGCTGAATTTGCTCAGGAATCTGATCACATTTTTGTATACTTTATCATTTACGCGTAATCGGATCGTTTGCATGGCAACTATTTTTTCATAAAGATACAAATTTGCCTGGATAAGCAGATTTTGAGGTATTGGAGACGACGCTGTTATCTTTTATTTAAAGGTAAATCATCGAACCGTTATCTAACCGGAGTCTTTTAATGGGTATCCAGGAATATCAACGAATTAAGTAACAATAAACCGGAAGATTGAGTTGAAAAACCTCCTTCTTCCGGTTCTGTACCCGGAGCCGGGGTCGAACCGGCACAGCCTTGCGGCCACTGGTGTTTGAGACCAGCGCGTCTACCAATTCCGCCATCCGGGCATATTTGGATGTAGACTTTCAAAAATACTTCAGTGCAACACTTTCATCTAAAGTCCTTAAACAGGGATGGCGGGAGCTCGTCGTTGCCTCGGTTCCGCCATCCGGGCATATCTGTCTGTAGACTTCAGGATTGCGAAGATAGTATATTTTCAGATTTATGGCAAACATTAATCGACAAGGCAATATCAATCAGTGCATCTGCAATAGTTGGTGTATTCACGACCATTTTAATTTTCGGTCTGTATATCCTGCGCGAACCGGTGTGAATAATCATTACAGGTTGTTCAGCATACGCGTTTCTTCACTTTACATGTTCTTTAATATCTTAAAAGCACGCCGACATTTTTATTTTTGTTACATATCAAATAACAGCAGGATCATGGATAAAAAGTATACAAAAAAAACACAGGAGGTGCTCGACCGGCTGGGCATCAATACAACCAACAGCGGAGTAACAACGGGAACCGAATGGTTCAAAACCAGCGGTGATGAAACCGTTTCAGTATCACCCATTGAGGGACAACCCATTGCCAGTGTTATTAACGGTTCGGCAGAGGACCTGGAAAAAGTGATCACGAAAGCAGGGAAGGCTTTCCTGAAATGGAGAACAGTGCCCGCACCACAACGGGGTGAGGTGGTCCGGCAGATCGGACTGGCATTGCGCGAATACAAGGAAGACCTGGGATACCTGGTTTCCCTCGAGATGGGGAAGATCTACCAGGAAGGACTGGGCGAGGTGCAGGAAATGATCGACATCTGTGATTTTGCCGTGGGACAGTCAAGGCAGCTTTATGGTTTCACGATGCAATCAGAGCGTCCCAGCCACCGCATGTACGATCAGTACCACCCACTTGGTATCGTGGGACTGGTGACTGCGTTCAACTTTCCTGTTGCAGTGTGGGCATGGAATACGATGATCGCTGCCGTCGCAGGCGATACGGTGATCTGGAAACCGAGTTCAAAAACACCACTTACCGCTATCGCCTGTCAAAACATCATCCGGGAGGTACTTCGGGAGAATGATGTTCCGGAAGGGGTATTCAACCTCATCATTGCCAAATCATCAGTGGTCGGGGACAATTTTGCTGCGGATAAGCGCATTGCTCTGATCTCTGTTACAGGATCCACTGCTGTGGGAAAACGGGTTTCCGGAATTGTCGGAAAGCGATTGGGCAATACAATTATGGAGCTGGGTGGCAACAATGCTGTGATCGTTTCCCCCGAAGCGGACCTGGAAATGGCCATTCCGGCCATCTTATTCGGAGCGGTGGGTACCACGGGACAAAGATGTACTTCCACGCGCAGGGTCATTATCCATGAATCGGTTTATGAAATAGTAAAAAGTCAACTGGTAAATGCATATAAGCAACTGGATGGAAAAATAGGGAATCCACTGGACGAGCAATACCTGGTAGGTCCGATGATCGACCAGGTGGGGGTGAACGATTTTCTGGATGCCCAGGAAGAAGTCAAAAAAGCTGGCGGGAAGATCATTTTTGGCGGCCAGGTGCTCGAAGGAAAGGGTTTTGAATCCGGGCATTTCGTCATGCCTGCCATCGCAGAGGCGGAAAATCATTTCGAAATCGTTCAGCATGAGACATTCGCTCCCTTGCTCTACCTGATCAAATACACTGGTGCGGTTGAGAATGCCATTGACCTGAATAACGATGTACCCCAGGGATTATCATCTGCGATTTTTACGCTGAATATGCGAGAAGCAGAGGCCTTCCTCTCCGGGACCGGTTCCGACTGCGGGATTGCTAATGTGAACATTGGTACTTCAGGCGCCGAAATTGGTGGTGCATTTGGAGGAGAAAAGGAGACAGGAGGCGGACGCGAGTCGGGTTCGGATGCATGGAAAGCCTATATGCGCCGGCAGACCAATACCATTAATTATAGCAAGGAGCTTCCATTGGCCCAGGGGATTAAATTTGACCTTTAGTCAATCGCGGCTGAATTAAAGGCATGAACTAATTCTTGTTGCTGAGCGCTGAAGGGCCCAAAAAATTAAATCTGATCTGTAGGGAAAAATTCAGTAACAAAGGGGAAGGTATTTTGTCCGTAACGCCCAACACCGCCAGGAAATCGGATTGAACTCCTTCGGACCGGAGATTGTCATATTGCTTTAAACAACACTTTGGAGCCGATCATCGCTTTGGCAGCGTGGATGATGCTTTCCTTATCCATACCACATTCCTTGTAAAGTTCCCCGATGGTTCCATGATCGATGAACCGGTCGGGGATGCCGATGCGCCGGATCTCCGCGGTAATTCCTTTTTCAGAAACGAATTCCAGGATGGCGCTTCCCATACCGCCATTTACAGATCCGTCTTCAACGGTAATGACTTTTTTATGCTTTTTGAATAATTGCTTCAATAGCTTTTCATCAAGCGGCTTGAGAAAACGCAGGTCAAGATGGGCAATATGCAGATTGAGCTTTTCCAGTTCGTCGATGGCCGCTGCAACTTCATTCCCGATAGGACCTATTGAAATAAATGCCAGGTCATCGCCCTCCCTCAGCATCTGACCCGTACCTTTTTCAATCTCCGAGAATTCCTGTTTCCACTCCTTCATTACACCATGCGCCCGCGGGTACCTGATGGCAACAGGCCCATCCACATTATGCTGTGCGGTAAAAAGCAAGTTTCTGAATTCAACCTCATTCAGGGGTGAGCAGATGCTGAGATTGGGAATACAACGCAAAAAAGCCAGATCGAACACCCCGTGATGGGTAGCCCCGTCGGCACCTACCAGTCCTGCACGGTCGATACACAGTACCACAGGGAGATTCTGAATGGCCACATCATGGATCACCTGGTCGTAGGCCCGCTGCAGGAACGTGGAATAAATCGTGCAGTAGGGAACCATTCCGGCGGCCGCAAGTCCGGCAGCAAACGTAACTGCATGTTGCTCAGCGATCCCCACATCAAAGGTCCTGTCAGGGAGCTCTTCCATCATGTTATTCAGGGAGGCGCCCGTGGTCATGGCAGGTGTGATCCCGATGATCTTTTTATTGTTCCTGGCCAGCTCAAGCAGGGTATCACCGAACACTTCCTGGAACCTGGGAGAAGCAGGTGATGCTTTGGAAGGAAAGAATTCACCCGTGTTTTTGTCAAATTTTGAGCCGGTTGCATGGAACTTCGTCTGGTTCAGTTCTGCCATGGGAAATCCTTTTCCCTTCTTCGTGATCACATGCAATAGCTTGGGTCCGGGAATCTTCTTGATATCTTCCAGCACACTTGAAAGGTGCACCACATCGTGACCATCCACAGGGCCGAAATAGCGAAAATTCATCGACTCAAACAGGTTGCTCTGCTTGAGGACAATCGACTTGATGGCATTTTCCAGTTTCTGGAAATATTGGCGCGTGTTTGGATTGATCTTGTTGAGTGATCCAAGCAGGTTCCAGATATCGTTCCTGACCTTGTTGTATGCCTGGGAAGTGGTGATGTCCAGCAGGTACTCTTTCATTGCACCCACACTGGGATCGATGGAAATGTTATTGTCATTGAGAATCACCAGCAAGTCCTTTTTCTCATGCCCGGCATTATTCAGTGCTTCGTAGGCCATTCCCCCTGACAGGGATCCATCGCCTATCACTGCAATGATCTTGTTGTTCTTTTTTCGTTGATCCCTGGCAACAGCCATGCCCAGTGCAGCTGAAATGGAAGTGGACGAGTGCCCAACACCAAAGGAATCGTAATCGCTTTCCGAAGGTTTGGGGAAGCCGCTTATTCCCCTGTATTTCCTGTTGGTATGAAATTGGTCCCTCCTGCCGGTGAGGATCTTGTGACCGTAGGCCTGGTGTCCCACATCCCATATGATCTTATCATGCGGCGTGTTGAATACATGATGCAGCGCCACGGTGAGTTCGACAACACCCAGGCTGGCCCCAAAGTGGCCGGGATTGGAGGAGACAATTTCAATGATAAAGTCCCTCAGTTCATTGCTGAGCTGTACCAATTCGCCTGGTGACAGCCCCTTCATGTCGGCAGGACTGTCGATCCTGTTCAGCAATGGAAATACCTCATTTTCTGCATCCATACAAAAAAGTCCAAGTGGATCACAAAGATACGAATTTCTGACGATGTTGATATCTTCATTTCAATTCGGATAAATCAACGGATTGTGACCTGATTTTTTATGTAATTTGCAACGATATGCTACGTTATAATATTGGATTAAACAGGCTGTTTTTATAGTTAGAATTTTCAAAAGAGGAGTAATTATCATGAGAAAGATATCCATACTTACCGCGTTGATCGTTGCAACATTTGCGTGTGTGCCGGCCACACAGTTCCGTGAGGTGGACAAAAAAAGGGATGCGATCCAGGAAGACCGTGACGAAATATTTGCTGAGAATGAACGACTCACCGTGGAAAACCGCGAGATGAAGGCGATGATCGACCAGGTGGAAGAACAAAAAGAGCGGTTCGTTGAGGACAGCATCAGGTTGTATAAGGAAATTGATAAAGCAAAAGCTGAAATTAATGCACTCACCCGAAAATACAATGATCTCCAGGAAACACACGATGCCCTGCTGCGCGGAAATGCCAGGGAAACCAGGCGTTTACTGAATGAACTGCAAAGTGCACAGGAGGACCTTGCCAGGAAGCAACAGACACTGGAAGAGCTTCAGGGAAATGTCTCCGAGCAACGCCAGTCGGTTACACAGTTACGGGCTGAGCTAGAAGCACGGAATGCCCGATTGATGGAGCTGGAGGAAATGCTGAACAGGAAGGACCAATTAATGAATGAACTTCGTCAGACTGTTGCAAATGCTTTACTGGGGTTTGAGGGCCAGGGGCTCACCGTGACACAGAAAAACGGGAAAGTCTATGTATCCTTGCAAAACAAGTTGCTGTTCAGTTCCGGAAGCACTGTGGTGGATTCGGAAGGACAGCGGGCATTGCGGCAACTGGCTGTTGTACTGGCTCAAAATCCGGATATCGACATCATGATCGAGGGACATACAGATGATGTACCTTTCAGAAAGGGATCTTCGATCAAAGACAACTGGGACCTGAGTGTCCTCAGGGCCACTTCCATTGTCCGTATCCTGCTGGATGCCAAAAGTATCGATCCAAAACGTATTACTGTAGCAGGCAGGGGCGAGTACCTTCCCGTTGATCCGGCAGATACACCCGAGGCGAGGGCCAGGAACAGGAGAACGGAGATCATTCTTTCACCTGACCTGGACGAGCTCTACAGGATCCTGGATCTCCAATAAATATTTTGTAGCAGGAATGCACAATGCTCTGAATGTTCGTTTCGATGACCACTTTTCATCAAAGTAGTAAGCTATTGTAGCGACGCTTTGGCCTGGAAATTCTATCTAAGAAAAGGCAGCCTGGCGCAAAGTCACGATCACCTGTAGCACATTCTGCTGATCAGGTCCAGGACAGCTGTTTTTTTGATCTTTATCATTGCCCTTAACTTTCAAAAACTATTGAGTCTTTTTTTTGAACAGCGTGTTGAGCCAGGATCCATACTGGTATGCAGCGGCACCAGTCAGAAGCAGGACCACAGGCAGCATAAACCGGGAAGCTCCCAGCGGACCGGTTGCAAAAGCAATGTATCCTGTTAGCAAGAACAGAAACAGCCGGAATGACGAATCGATCTTCCTGTTGAACAGGAAAAACAGGAAGCCGGCAAACCTGACCAGGTTGAAGAATGCGATGCACAGGAGCAGCATGATCATTCCACTATGCTGCATTTGGAGATACTCCAAGGCGCCTTTCATTCCACTTTTGTTAATATGATAGAGGAATCCATTTCCACCGGATCTTTCAATTCCGAAAAACCGGTAGAGGTCGAACCTGCCCGGATCGATGAAGAACCGGACCAATCCTTTCAGGTGGAACCATCCGTAGCTGACCATGTTATCCTTAAAAATGCTGGTTGCTGCTTCTGTCAGACATGCAGACTTGTTGCTGAGGTCTTTTTCCCCGCTGCAAGTGGTTTTGATTTCCATTGTAATCTCTTCTGCCCGCTCTTCTCCCTGCTGGTCCATCAGAAAGTAATAAAGGTTGTAATTCACCAGGTTGATCTGCTGAATACTGGAAACATGAAAGTAGCCGGTCCGCTGTTGATTGATACTTGCAAAAATGATCACGAAAATCAGCGGGATCAGGCTGGAGATGATCACAAGGCGTTGCCTGTAACGGGAATAAAGCACCAGGAACAGGACAATATTAAGCATGACAAACGGATAGAGTACCGGTTTGACAAGAATACCAAGTATAAGCATCAGCTGATACGTCCAGAGCACACTGATCCGTTCTGTTTTGATATAGCGGTAGAGGCTGAGGGCTGCCATCATCAGTAAGAACTGGAACAGGATCTCTGCCATGACCAGGTTGGTGTAAATGAATTGAGCCGGGTAAAAAATGATAAATGTGGTCACCAGGACCCTGGCATACCCTTCAGGCTTAAAAACCTTCAGCATTGCAATGAATGATGCCAGGGACAAAACCAACTGCAGTAAAATAACCGGAATCATGCTCTGGGTGAATAACCGGGAAATCAATAGAAACAGAGGATATCCCGGTGGACGTTTGGTATATAATTCAGGTTGGATATGCTCGCTGAGGTCGCCGTTGTAGAGGATTCCTTCCCGGACCAGGTTGTCGGCGGTTCTGATATATTCTTTGGAGTCATCTAGCAGGTAATGCTGCGCATGCATCTGGTAGACCATGAACCCGGCATGGATCACCAGAATGATGATGAATTCTATCCAGTATTTGCGTAACATTGTCTTCTAAAAAAAGACCGCAATGCAGCCGGATCCTCCTGGCTCAATTGCGGTCCGTGTTATTTTTCCGGGTGATGGTTAAATTGTCATAATATCCTCTTCTTTTGCCTCGACAATCTTATCGATCTTTTCAGCATATTCGTTGGTGAGCTCCTGGATATTTTCTTCGGCCCGCTTTGCATCGTCTTCAGCAAGACCCTGTTTCTGCATCTGCTTGTATTCTTCATTTGCCTCACGACGACTGTTCCTGATGCTGACCCGGGCGTTTTCGCCTTCATTTTTTACCTGTTTCACCAGCGCTTCCCTTCGTTCTTCTGTCAGTGGCGGGATGATCAGGCGAATCAGTTCTCCGTTATTGATCGGGTTGATGCCGATATTTGCCTGCTGGATGGCTTTTTCGATGGGATCGATCATTTTTTTCTCCCAGGGCTGAATGGCAATGGTTTTTGCATCCGGGGTACTGATGTTGGACACCTGGTTAAGAGGCGTCATGGCCCCGTAATAATCAACCATGATCCCGTCAAGGATATGGATATTGGCTTTACCTGCCCGGATCCGGCTCAATTCGGTGTCAAGGTGCTCAAGCGCCTTGTCCATTTTTTCCCGGGTCATTTCATAGACCAGTTGAACTTCTTCTTGCATAGCGAAAGGTTTAATCGGTCCCTAAATTATTTAAATTTTAACTAAAGTTCCAATTTTTTCACCTGAAATAAGCTTTTTCAGGTTTCCACGTTCATTCATATTGAAGACCACCACCGGCAATTCATTTTCCCGGCACATGGTAAAGGCGGTCTGATCGAGGATTCTTAAGTTCTTTTCAAGGGCTTCATCAAAAGTCAGTGTTGTAAATTTTTCTGCATCCGGATCTTTCTCAGGGTCACTGGTGTAAACCCCGTCAACGCGTGTTCCTTTCAGCATAACATCGGCATCGATCTCCACTGCCCTGAGCGATGATGCCGTGTCAGTCGTGAAGAAGGGATTTCCGGTTCCCCCGGAAAAGATCACAACCTGTCCGTTCTCCAATGCTTCAATGGCCTTGTTTTTCGAATAGAATTCGGCGACAGGCTCCATGCGGAAGGCAGTGAGCAATTTGGCACCGGCTTTTTTCTTGTGGAATGCTGACTCCAGGGCAAGGCCGTTGATTACTGTAGCGAGCATACCCATGTAGTCACCCTTAACACGGTCGTAGCCTTCATCGACACCGGAAATCCCCCTGAAAATATTTCCCCCTCCTATGACAATTGCTACCTGGACACCGGCCTTGCTGACCTCGATGATCTCTTCGATATAGTCATTCAGTCTGCGGGGATCTATTCCATGGGATCGCCCTGCCATGAGCGCCTCACCACTTAATTTGAGAAGTATTCTTTTATAGGGTTGCATTACAAAAAATTTATACGAATATATGGAAATTGAGGCAATAGTAAAACCAGTAAACCTGAAATAGTCGTCGGCTGCGGGATGACAGCATATCAAAACACAGTTGTACGGAGATAATAAGTACCTGGAAAATTACGGGATAAAAAAAGGTGATCCCTTGTGGAACCACCCTTTTTTCTGTGCGATTGCTTTGATTTACTTGATCGCGAATCTTTTGAATTCGGTTACTTTCACATCAGCGTCTGCATTCTTAATATACTGCTCGACGGTGATTTTAGAATCTTTGGTGAATTCCTGGCTCAACAAAGTATTCTCTTTCAGGAATTTTTTAACCATTCCTTCAGCGATCCTGTCCACGATGTTTTCAGGTTTTCCTTCGGCAAGTGCTTTTTCGCGGCCGATCCTTTTTTCGCTTTCAATGGTCTCAGCAGGAACATCGGCTTCACCCACTGCGACAGGAGACATGGCGGCTACCTGCATGGCGACATCTTTTGCAACCTGCTCTTCCACTGGTTTGCTGAAGCCAACAATTGTGGCGAGGTTGTTTCCGAAGTGATTGTAAGCGATTACGTATGGCGCTTCTACTTTATCATAGTAGGCAAGTTCAAGTTTTTCGCCGATGATTCCGGTCTGTTCGGTTACCATTTCATCAACAGTTTTGCCATCCAGATTTAACGCTTTCAGCGCTTCAAGGTCAGCAGGTTTTTTTGCAATTGCAGCATCAAGGATTTGCTGCGCGAATGCTACAAAATTTTCGTTCTTGGCAACAAAATCAGTTTCACAGTTCAGGGAGATCATTGCTCCGAACCCATCTTCAACTTTTGCCTGCACAGTACCTTCGCTTGCTTCGCGGTCTGCACGTTTGTTTGCCACGGCCATTCCTTTTTTGCGAATAATCTCGATGGCCTTGTCGAAATCACCTTCAGCCTCCTGGAGTGCTTTTTTGCAATCCATCATGCCGGCACCGGTGCTTTTTCTAAGTTTGCTTACGTCTGCAGCTTTAATATCAGCCATTGTAATATATTTTTTATTGTTATAATCTTCTATAAAAAGTTAATGAAAGTGATCCAGTGATCAGGAAAAAGGATGAATACCGATGATACAAACCGCCTTGACCTGCGGCAATCGTTGGTATTTCTGCGGTTTACCGCTTCCTTTTACTTCTCATCTTTTTTTTCAGAGCTGGCTTCTTCCTTTGTTATTTTCTTCTCTTCCTTTACTGACTCCTTTTCCTCTTTCTTCTCTGCTTTAGCAGCCTGCTTCTCTTCTTTCTTTTCAACTTTGGCAGATTCCTTTTCAGGTTTGGCTAGTTTTGCAGCTGATTTTTCTTCACTCTTCTCTTTGGATTCAGCGGCTTTTCTTTCCTTTTCTTTTTCCTTTTTCTCCCTGGCAGCTGTGACTTCTTTTTCCTTCTCCATTTTTCGCTCGTTCAGTCCTTCAGCAATTGATTCACAAACGTAATCGAGGATCAGCGAGATTGATTTTGAAGCATCGTCATTGGCCGGTATAGGGAAATCAATGTTCTTCGGGTCGGAGTTGGTATCCACCATTGCAAATACAGGAATATTCAAACGCCTGGCTTCGCGAACTGCTATATATTCCTTTGTAACGTCAACAATAAACATAGCTGCCGGAAGCCTGGTAAGGTCTGATATACTTCCCAGCATCTTCTCCAGTTTGGCGCGCTGACGGGTGATTTGCAGCTTTTCCCTTTTGGAAAGCGTTTCAAATGTTCCGTCGGTGGCCATTTTGTCGATTGAAGTCATCTTTTTTACTGCCTTCCTGATGGTCGGGAAGTTGGTCAGCATTCCCCCCGGCCAGCGTTCAGTTACATAAGGCATATTGATGGCTTTCACTTTTTCAGCAACGATATCTTTTGCCTGCTTTTTTGTTAGATCTATCCTTTCGAAAGGCTTGTCCTGC
>CAYOSB010000130.1:0-10951 GCA_964406495.1 uncultured Bacteroidaceae bacterium
ATTTGGTGGATACACCGCCCATGGTCTCTATACCCAGTGAAAGCGGGGTAACATCAAGCAACAGCACGTCTTTGACCTCTCCCGTGAGTACACCACCCTGGATGGCTGCACCAACGGCCACAACCTCATCAGGATTCACGCCTTTTGAAGGAGCTTTCTTGAAGAAATCTTCCACGACCTTCTGGATTGCAGGGATACGGGTAGATCCACCGACGAGAATTACTTCGTTGATATCAGAAGCGGATAAACCTGCATCTTTCATGGCCTTTTTACAGGGTTCAATGGTTGCCTGGATCAGCTTGTCGGCCAGACTTTCAAATTTCGCCCTGGTCAATGTTTTAACAAGGTGCTTTGGAATACCGTCTACCGGCATAATATATGGCAGGTTGACTTCGGTTTGCGTAGAACTTGAAAGCTCGATCTTGGCTTTTTCCGCAGCTTCTTTGAGTCGCTGCAGTGCCATGGGATCTTTTTTCAGGTCCACGCCTTCGTCTTTCTTGAACTCTTCCACCATCCAGTCAATGATCACCTGGTCGAAATCGTCTCCACCAAGGTGGGTGTCACCATTTGTGGATTTTACTTCGAATACACCATCACCCAGCTCCAGGATTGAGATATCGAATGTACCTCCACCCAGGTCAAATACGGCAATTTTCAGGTCAGATGATTTCTTGTCGAGTCCGTATGCCAGCGAAGCTGCAGTAGGCTCATTGATGATCCGCTTTACAGTCAGTCCTGCAATCTCTCCGGCCTCTTTGGTTGCCTGGCGCTGCGAGTCACTGAAGTATGCAGGTACAGTAATCACTGCCTCTTTCACCTCGGATCCCAGGTAATCTTCCGCAGTCTTTTTCATCTTCTGCAGTACCATTGCTGAAATCTCCTGTGGAGAATATTTCCGGTCCTCGATCTGAACGCGGGGCGTATTGTTCTCTCCTTTCACAACTTTGAAAGGAACCCGCGCAATTTCTTTGGATACCCTGTCATAGGTTTCACCCATAAATCGTTTGATGGAGGATACGGTTTTGTCCGGGTTGGTGATGGCCTGTCTTTTTGCAGGATCGCCAACTTTTCTTTCACCGTTCTCTACAAATGCGACTACGGAAGGTGTTGTTCTTTTTCCTTCGCTATTGGGAATCACGACAGGTTCGTTTCCTTCCATAACAGAAACGCAAGAGTTCGTTGTTCCTAAATCTATACCAATTATTTTACTCATATTAATAAAGTTTGTATGTTTTCGTTTGTTTGTCATTAATTGGTCAATGATTATGCCAGTGTCGTTCTTTGCGGGATTTATGTAAAATTGACATCCAGATCCACTGACATGTGTCAGATATCTTGAAAATCAATTTGATTTTCTGACATTTTGACGCAGTAATTCTTGGCTTTTTCCCTCTTTAATCCGGATTTTATTCAGTAATTTGCAAAAAAAACACAGGTATATGTCAGTGCACAGCTCTGTTCGAAAAGTGACCACTCATGTGTTGCATGAGATGAAATTAAAGGGAGAAAAGATCGCCATGCTGACCGGTTATGATTATTCCATGGCCAGGATCCTGGACCAGTCTGGCGTGGATATCATCCTGGTGGGTGATTCGGCTTCCAATGTGATGGCAGGATTTGAGACTACCCTTCCCATTACCCTTGACAATATGATTTACCATGCAGCCTCAGTGGTGCGTGCCACAAAGCGTGCATTGGTGGTGGTGGACATGCCTTTCGGGACCTACCAGGGGAATTCAAAAAAAGCGCTGGCCTCTGCGGTAAGGATCATGAAAGAGACTGGTGCGAGCGCGGTAAAGCTGGAAGGAGGTGTCGAGATAATGGATTCAGTAGAACGGATTCTCTCTGCCGGGATCCCGGTAATGGGTCACCTGGGGCTCACCCCACAGGCCATCCATAAGTTCGGTACTTACGTGGTGCGTGCCACTGAGAATGAAGAGGCTGAAAAACTGATCAAGGATGCACAAAAACTCGAGAAGGCAGGGTGCTTTGCCATTGTGCTGGAAAAGATTCCCGCGAAACTTGGAGAAAAGGTCTCAGGCATGCTGCGGATTCCAACTATCGGGATCGGCGCCGGGCATCATACAGACGGGCAGGTGCTGGTGATCCATGATATGTTGGGGATCACGCAGGAGTTTTCTCCGCGTTTCCTGCGGCGGTATCACAACCTCAATGCGGAGATCTCCGGAGCCGTGAAAACCTACATTGAAGATGTGCGTTCAGGCGACTTTCCCAATGAGCGGGAGCAGTATTAGTCACCAAATATCTTCCCCGGATGTCTCTTCAACAAAAGTATGGTATCGAAGTGCTGTATGAGGACAATCATTTGATCGTCCTCAATAAAGCCGTTTCTGACATAGTGCAGGGAGATGAGACCGGCGATGTCTCTCTGGACCTGAAGCTTAAAGGATTCCTCAGGGAGCGTGATCATAAGCCGGGGAATGTGTTTGTGGGGATACCTCACCGGCTGGACCGCCCGGTAAGCGGAGTGGTGGTCTATACAAAAACGGGCAAGGCGCTGGGCAGGATGACGAACCTGTTCAGGGAAAAGCAGGTCGAGAAGATCTACCTGGCACTTGTAAGCGAGATTCCCGATCCGCCGGTTGCCACACTTGAGCATTACCTGACGCGTAATACGAGGCAGAATAAAACTTATTGTCATCAAGAAGCAGTGAAGCATTCAAAGCATGCCGTATTGCATTACCGGTACATGGACTCATCTGACCGGTACCACTTGCTGGAGGTTGTCCTGGAGACTGGCCGGCACCACCAGATCAGGGCGCAGCTGGCTTCCATCGGATGCCCCATCAAGGGGGACGTGAAATATGGAGCAAAGCGGCCCAACCGCGACGGCGGGATCAGTTTGCATGCCAGGAGAATCTCCTTTATTCACCCGGTAAAACAGGAGCCGCTTGAAATAGAGGCACCTTTTCCCTCACGTGATATTTTTCATCTTTTCAGGAAAGATCAAGGGGTCAGGTTGTAATCGAATGGCAGGGGCAGTAAGTCACTGACACTTTTTACCAGCTTGATCTCGTCTTCTCCGTACATGATCACTTCAACGGGTTTACTTACCCTGTTCTCATGTTCAAGCAATACCTGCCTGCAATCACCGCAAGGATAAACGGGCCTCGCAACAAATTTACCATCTGCAAAGGCGGCGAGTGCTATTCTTTTAATGGCCACACCCGGGTATTGTGATCCTGCATAAAAAAGGGCCACGCGCTCTGCGCACAGTCCCGAGGGGAAAGCGATATTTTCCTGGTTGTTACCTGTGATGATCGTGCCATTCTCCAACTCCAGTGCTGCACCCACACGAAACCTGGAATAGGGTGCCCAGGCATTTTCGGTTGCTTCTTTCGCCAGTCGGATCAATTCGGCTCCAGTCCCAGGCAGTTCCCCGGTATCTGTGTAGGAATAAATGGTTATTCGTAACTCTTCGGCTTTCATCTTTTTATACATTTAATGCCGGTCATGTATTGATAGTTGTATGGCGTCATCTCAAAGTTATAAAAATATCGTTTGCTATGCCGAGTTGCGCTCTGCATTAATGATGCCGAAGGAGCAACGCATGGCCATTTTTTCATACACATGCTTGCGGTCACCCCTTGTTTTTTCATCCTCCTTTTTCATTTGTTCCTGGTTCGCCTGCTGCTTTTTATTTTTCGCTTGCGGAGCACTTTCCAGATCACGGATCCTGTCAAGTGCATATTGCTGGATTGTGAGCAGGGGCAGTTCGATTCGCTGTCGCATCTGGATGGACATTTTATTGACCGGTTTCGATTCCATTAGCTCTTTGTTGCCTGCGAGTTTCAGCAGGAATCCGCGGGTGAGCTCGAACTCATCGTGGATCATCTTCCAGAGGGCACCATATTTCGGATGTGATGAAAGGTATTCGGTAAGCGGGAAAAAGCACTTTGTCAATGCCATTTCACAATTTTCCAGGATGGTTCTGAAAAATGAAGAATTTTTGTACAGCACGGTGATCTCATTCCATCGCCCGTGCTCTTCCAGTTTTTTAAAGGCGGTCCCCACTCCATAGTATCCCGGCAGATTCTGTTTGAGCTGACTCCAGGAGCCGACATAGGGAACGGCACGCAGATCGTCCAGGTTGAGTTTTCCGGGTTTTCTTTTAGAGGGACGGCTGCCGATATTAGCCTCCGAATAATAGCGAAGCGGACTGGCAAAGTTCAGGTATTCCAGGAAATTGGAAGTGTGCTTCAGCTGGCTGTAGGCATCATAGCTCTCCCTGGCCAGTTCTTCAATAAGGTTGTCTTCATCCTTTGTCAGGGTTGGCTTCCCGCCAGAGAACAGGTCGCTCCATGCACCTGCATGCATCAGCTGTTCCATATTGTACCTGGCGGTTTCGATTGTGCCGAAATTGGCACTGATGGTCTGTCCCTGGATGGTCAGCTGGATCTCCTTATTGGCAATATTCGATCCCATGGAGGAGTAAAACTGGTGCGTACGTCCGCCGCCCCGGGCAGGCGGACCTCCACGACCGTCGAAGAATACTACCTGTACACCGTATTCTTTCGCGGCAGCAGTCAGCGCCTCCTTGGCTTTGTAAATACTCCAGTTGGCCATCAGGAAGCCTCCGTCCTTGGTGCCGTCAGAAAAACCCAGCATGATGGTCTGGACATCATTCCTGTTGCGCAGGTGTGCCCTGTAGACTTCTAGTTCGTAAAGCTGTCGCATGATTCCTGGTGCATTTTCCAGGTCTTCAATGGATTCGAAGAGCGGCACAATGTCTATGGCAATCATTCCTTCCTGCCATCCCGAAAGACGGAAGAGTCCATATACTTCCATGATATCCAGTGCGTTTCGCGAATGACTGATGATGTACCTGTGACAACCGTCTTCGCCGTTGGAAGCCTGAATGGTTCTGATTGCACGGATGGTTTCGATCACATCTCTTTGTACTTCGTCCTCCAGGACAGACAGGTCGTTCAGTTCGGCAGCTTCCGCCAACAGACTGATTTTTCCGGGCTCATCCAATTCTGAATAATCTGCCGGCAAGACATCGGATTTACTGGCAATTTGATCCAGCAATGCGTGATGCACACTGCTGTCCTGTCGGATATCCAGTGTAGCAAAATGAAGGCCGAAAAGTTGCACTTTCATGATCAGGTTATCGACCAATTCAATGAACAGGCTGTTATGCTCAACCTGCAGGAGGTGGTGGATCTCATTCAGAATATCCAACAGTTGTTCAGAGGTGAGATCGAATTTTCCGGTTGGGAGATACATATGACGGTACAATTTTTCTTCCAGTGCATCAACGATGTGGGCTACACCTTTAAATGTCAGTCGCCTTTTCAGCTGTTTTACCTCCTCGTAATAAGATTTAAGGATGGCTGTCCGCAGGGCACGGGACACGCTGAGCGCAGTTTCAGAACGCACGAATGGATTCCCGTCCCGGTCACCACCCGGCCAGAACCCGAGTTTGAGTAACCGGTTGCCTGGAGAGATACTTCCTGGGAACCGGTTGTTGATGTATGAAAGGATTTCACCCGCGGCGTGGTAAAAGACATTTTCAAGGTACCAGATCAGGTTAACTGCCTCGTCGTAGGGGGTGGGTTTGCTGCTTTTGAAAAAAGGTGTTTTTCCCAATTGCTGGAGATAGCTGTTGACCAGGGCTGTGTTGTCATCAATGATTGCTTTCGCCAGATCGTTGATGATGACAAGAACTTCGCTGGGATAAAATTGTGTAGGGTGGGCTGTCAGAACCAGGCGGACCGAAAAATCTTCAAATTTTTTCTTTACCCGCTCCTGCATCTGCTGGTGGGCCACCTCGGAATGCAAATGTTTCAGTGTGCCCGATCCTCCAAGGTCGTTCACCTTTGGAAATGCCGCATCTTCCAGTGCATCGAACAAAACCACCTGTCGTTCCGCGTATTGTACAAACCGGAACAAAAGATCGATCTCCTCCTGTTCATTGCTGTAGTTGGTATACTGCTGCAGGAATGAGCGTATGATTTCCACAGGACCTTTTCCTGCGGCATATCCTTCCTCGCAATGGATCAGGAAGACGGATACCAGTACGCCGGTCTTTTCTACTTTGTGAAATGGCAGGGCTGTAAAGAGGCTGTTGTAGAGCTGGAATTTCAAACCGACCTCTTTGTTGAAAATATTCAGAAAACTGTTATCGGATGGATTCATACACTTACTGGAGTTGTTTTACATCATTAACGCCAGAAAAGGCCTGTTGTTTAAGCGGGCCGGAATATTTACATACAATAACGCATTAATTTTTAAGAAATAATGACAAGAAGCGGCTGTTACAGGACAGCACTAATCGTCATCATCTTCATCGTCATCGTCATCGTCTTCGTAGCCGAGGGTATTATCAGATTCATAATAAAAGATGCGCACCCTGGCGGAATCCCGCAGAAAATCAATCCGACCCACTTCGGCGCGATTAATTACCAGTCCGGTGCGTTCTTCCAGGTCCTCGAGCATCAGTTCATAGTTTTCAGGCTTGATCAGTTCAATCTTTTCGTAGTCGATAGTCTTGCGTGTTTCATGCTTCAGGAAGAATACTCTTTCCAGCAGATAAGTCACAACGATCAGTGCCATATTGGTGAACAGGAGTTCAGCGTAGCTTACCTTCTTGTTTGCAAGTGCGTTGATAACCGAGACGCCGATCACCAGGAACAGGTAGGTCATCTCCTTGATAGCGATCTGCCGGGTCCGGTACCTGATGATCCCAAAAATGGCGAAGAGCCCGAGGGCAAATCCCAGTTCCAGCTTTACGTTTTCGAGCAGAAAACAGAGCAGGAATACGATGGTGGAAATCAGGAGATAGGTGAAAAGATAATCTTTCCTGTTGGTGATCTTGTAATACAGGTACCGTACCAGGATGATCACCACGCCTGTGTTCAGTGCATACCTGATCAGTAGTTCAAAAAAATCCTCTACATCAATAATTTCAATTCCGAATATTTCCATGAACGTAGTTGTTACAATTTAGTTGTTGAGGTGGTGTTTATTTTGCCAGGATGGTGATTGAATGATTCTTCAAATTTTCCCAGTTGTCTGATCCTGTTTTTAAATAGATTCTTTTTGACCCTTGGCTGTATAAGTGCTGTTCCGATGCAATATTTACTGAAACCAATCGATTGAAAATGCTCCCTGCGCAAGGCCGTAATCATATCCGAATGGTTGGCGTCCCTGTCGCGCTTTATTTCCACAACAGAAAAGCCGGGAAGCTCTACATCCATGTTTCCGCGTACATTTGAGTAGGTCAGTTCAATATCTATGGTGATACGCTCAGGAGCGTTCTTATGCACCAGGGTAATCCGCTTGAAATAGTTTTGCAATGTGGGAATGATCTCGCTGATCGAGTAAGGTGAATTATCGGCCAGGAATTTTTCTGTTCGTTCTTCTGATCGTTCGTCAGCATTACCCGGCCTGATGCGCCGTTTGATCGTCTCTCCCTTGTTGTTCTTGAATTTGATCTCAAAAAACGAAAGATCCGTGTCAACATACTTGCGCACACGTACCTTGTACCTGTTCAGTCTCCTGTTGTGATGTTCATAGTACATGGACAGCTCCGGAGTGTCGTAATAAAGTGTATGGTAGTCATGGATACGCCGTTCCCCGACTTCGAGCACACGGTATGCATTCTGAACACTTTTAAGTAAACCCGGCACTGCAAAAGAAGGAATAACATACTTAACGTCCCTGCGGCGCATTAACCTTACATGTTCCATTTCATTCAGAGAAATGGACTGCATATTGTCGAGCAATTCTGCAACCTGTTTACTTAATGGAATCTCCATATCCAGATTGAACCTTATTCCCCTATTGTTGATCAAACCCACACAAAAATAGTTATTTGAGGCACTTTATGAGCATTTCCCATTCAAGATTTTCAAATAATTAACGTACAATCTCACAATTCGTTTCAGTCAATGGAGAAAATAATATTTGCGTTCACCCCGTTTGAACAATCAGTGTTAAAAACTAATCTGAATCCGGACACCGGATTCAGTTATTTTTAGCAAAATATTTATCGTGCATGCAGAGGAAGAGAAAGAGATTGATCTGTGTACTGATCACGTTTTGTGTGGTGGTCTATTCCCAGGATAAACTGACCCGGGATGAGTACATTCAGACCTATGCGGACCTGGCTATGAAAGAGATGGTGCGAGTCGGCATACCCGCCAGTATCAAGCTGGCGCAGGGATGCCTGGAATCGGATAATGGCAACAGCAGGCTCGCAGTAGATGCAAAGAATCATTTCGGCATTAAATGTCATGAGTGGACCGGCAGAAAGATCTATCACGACGATGATGAAATAGGAGAATGCTTCAGAAGGTACCGGACGGTCAATGATTCTTATATTGACCATTCTGAATTCCTGACTGGTAAATCGCGGTATGCCGAATTATTCCTGTTAAGGAAGGATGATTATAAAAGCTGGGCCAGGGGATTAAAGAAGGCAGGATATGCAACTAACGGGCAATATGCCGACCTCCTGATCCGGATCATCGAGGAAAATGAACTCTACAAATATGATGAAATGGTCCTCGCGGGAAGACTGCGGCCAGACAGGCCCAGTCAACCAGGGATTCCGGGAAGGCAGACGGGATCATCCCGCGATATACTTGTCAATAACCGGGTCGAGTATATCCTGGCCCAACCAGGTGACACCCCAGAGGGACTGCGGGAGGAACTGGACCTGTACCCGGGAGAGCTGTTCAGGTACAATAACATCAGCCGTGATACACCCCTGGATTCCGGGATGGTGATCTACCTGCAGCCTAAACGTTGGAGGGCCGAAAGGGGGAATGATACCCACATTGTTACAGAAGGACAAACCATGTGGGACATTTCCCAGGTCTATGCAGTGAAGCTGGGTCGTCTCTATCGCATCAATCACATAACGGAAGACGATACGCTTGCGCCTGGTATGGAGATCTGGTTACGTCGAAGAAAACCGGCAGATGATAAATCCCATGGTCGGCTGCGTGAAATTGAAAATGATGAAGTGCCAGTGGAAGACAGTACAGAAATGGAGTTCCGATTTGATGGCTGAGAAATTCCCGGAAAACGGCAACCGTGAGGGTGCTGATGTTTATAAAATGTTAATCAAATTGAAGCTCAAAACTTTACAAAGGATTGGCGTTGTATTAAATTTACTGAAAATCGTTGATCGTGTCCATCTCTTTATCATCTTCGCCCGATGTCCGCAGTCATGACCTGGTGCCAGACGGCAGACAGACTAGAATCGATTTTTTCTTCACCGGAAAACAGAAAAAAAGTGGTCAGCATATCGTCCCACCAAAAAAAGGCACTTTTGAATGGTGGCATGCGATCACGGGGTGGCTGAGGTCCACGAAGCATGAACAGGAGCACCAGCTGGAAGAATACCGCAATTTCCTGGTAGAGCGGAATTACAGCAAAAAGACCTGCAGCAGTTACATTTACATGTTGCGTAAATTTTTTGCTTACATCGATGATAAAAAAGTGGAGCAGCTTACCCTGGGCGATATTGAGGACTACAATTACGATTTTTTTGTCAGTGGAAGGTATTCCAGGTCATACCAGCTTCAGTTTATTAATGGCCTGACGCTTTACCTGGAATTTGCACAGGGGGTGAAGGTGAATTTGAAGGGATTGCGGCGTTCCGCGGTTCGCAGGTAGGGTTTATTGCATGTAAAATTGATTGATGTCTTCCCTGAATCCCCTCAGAAAATCTGCTACCTTCAGTCGTTTCTTTCCCGCGGCCTGCAGGCTGGTGAGCTCCAGCCATCCATCGCCTGTTTTTACTTTCAGGATGCTGGTATTGTCGGAGCGCAGGGTACCCGGTTGAGCCGCTCCAGGTTCATCCGCAGTTCGTTTTGTGGCAAAAATCTTCAGTGTGGACAGGTTCCCTTCAGGATCTTCAAGAAGTGTGAATGCGCCAGGAAAGGGACTAAGACCTCTCACGAAGTTATAGAGCGTCTCACTGCCCTGATTCCAGTTGATCCGGCAATCCTCTTTATAGATCCTGGGTGCTTTCTTCAGCTGCTCGGGTGGGATGTTGAATGACGCCTGGTCAACAGGTTGAACACTGCCATTCATTACCTGTTCGATGGTTTCGACCAGCAGTGATGCCCCGGTTTCCATCATACGGTCATGCAGTGAACCTGCATCTTCATCTTCACCGATGGTTATTTTCTCCTGTAGCAGGATCCTCCCGGTATCGATTTCCCTGTCGATTAAAAAGGTCGTCAGGCCGGTCTCTTTTTCGCCGTTCATAATACACCGGTTGATAGGTGCCGCGCCGCGATAATGGGGCAGGAGAGAGGCGTGAAGGTTGATTGTGCCATGTTCAGGCAGGCTCCATACCGCTTCCGGGAGCATCCGGAAGGCCACCACAATGAACAGGTCGGCATGCAGGGATGCGATATTGCTGACAAATACAGGGTCTCTCAATTTCTCGGGTTGAAAGACCGGGCATTCAAGTGATTTTCCGGCATAGACTTTTACGGCCGGGGGTGTGAGTTTCTTTCCCCTGCCTGCCGGTTTGTCGGGAGCTGTAACCACTCCCACGATGTTCATTCCTGCTGATTTGATCGCCTTCAGGGGTGCAACAGCAAATTCCGGTGTACCCATGAAGACGATCCGGATATCGCTGTTTTTCATGTCTTCGGATTGTTGTTATACCTGGCAAGATCCAGGAAATGGCCCATTTTTGACCGCTTGGTTTCGAGATAGAATTCGTTGTGTTTGTTGGGAGGAACCTCCAGTGGCAGGGTTTCAACGATTTCCAACCCATAACCTTCCAGTCCTTTTCGCTTGATGGGATTGTTGGAGAGCAACCTTACCTTGCCAATGCCGAGTTCATGCATGATCCCGGCTCCGACGCCGTAGTCCCGTTCATCTTCCTCAAATCCCAGCTCCAGGTTGGCCTGCACAGTATCCATTCCTGTTTCCTGCAGTTTATAGGCCCGCATCTTAT
>CAYOSB010000131.1:0-10928 GCA_964406495.1 uncultured Bacteroidaceae bacterium
TACCGCGAATATCTTTATTGGCTTGACCGGGTATTTGGCGTGAACAACAGGCAGGTGTGGAGGAATGCGCTTCCAGACACACTCGTTTGGCGGGATCCCATGGCATTCAATGAGCCTTACGTGGAATATTACTTCCGGCACCCTTCTTTCAATGAATACCCCGTTGTAGGCGTGAATTGGCTGCAGGCCAATGATTATGCACTCTGGCGGACTGACAGGGTCAATGAGCAGATCCTGGTGGACAAAGGAATCTTCGATGGGATCAAAACCGACCAGGTGGACGAAAGGAATTTTAATACAGAAGCTTATCTGTATGGTATATATGTGCCTGACGATGGAAACCAAATTCCCAGCCTTCATCCAAGGCAGGACACCCGGGGAGTAAAGATTGAAGATGGCTACCTGTTGCCAAAATACCGTCTCCCGACTGAAGCGGAGTGGGAATTTGCAGCCCTCGGTTTGATCGGAAATTCAGTAGATGAACTGGTATGGGAGCGCAGAACCTATCCATGGAATGGTCATATTCTGAGAAATGATAACCCCAGGCATATGGGCGAGATGCGCGCCAATTTCGTCAGGGGCAAAGGAGATTTAATGGGTGTTGCCGGTAGTCTGAATGACAATGCCAGCATCACTGCCCCGGTGAGAGCTTACTGGCCAAATGACTATGGGCTCTATTGTATGGCAGGAAATGTAAGTGAATGGGTATTGGATGTCTATCGTCCTATGTCCTACCAGGATGTCAGCGGATTCAGACCTTTTCGTGGAAATGTTTTCCAGAAAAAAGTAACAGATCCGAATGGAAATCCGATGATCGACAGCCTGGGACGCATTCAGCGCGTTCCTATATCAGAAAGAGATGCAGAAGGAAGGTTCAATTACCGGAAGGCTGATTACAGGAATTACAGGGACGGAGATGCCAGGTCAGTGCAACGTTTTGGTGAGAAGGATACTGTTGGATATGAGGGTACTTCCGACATGTATGTCAATGATCAGGACGAACAGGTTTCGCTCATTGCAGATGATGTAAGGGTGTATAAAGGCGGTTCCTGGAAAGACAGGGCGTACTGGCTGAGCCCCGGTGAGCGCAGGTTCCTGAAGCAGACCGAAGCACGCGATGACCTGGGATTCAGGTGTGCCATGACGCGTGTGGGTACGCCAACAGGATTTTAATAATTCAAAAAAAATATTTCAGCAAAAGGCTGTCTCACTCCGGGGCAGCCTTTTGTTGGTTTTTACAGCAACCTCTGTCATCCCCCAACCCTTGTAAATATTTTTCTTTGATCCTGTGCCGGTAGTTCCTGCCTGTAAAAAAGTTATAGGTGTACTGTTTCTTGTGGAAGATCCGTCTATTTTATGTAGGTTTACCTGGCGAATTTTACGAAAGGATATGTCTATTGAGTCTTTATACAACACATTCATTGCATCATCGGGAGTAACCACCGACACGCGCGCCATTCAGGGAAATGAGATTTTTTTTGCCCTGAAGGGAGAACACTTTGATGGCAACAATTTTGTCGAAGATGCGCTTGCCAGGGGGTGTAGCTGGGCTGTGGCCGACCGCCCCTCCCTGCAAGGACAGGACCGGGTAATGATGGTCCATGATGTCCTCGAAACCCTGCAGCAGTTGTCCGCTTACCACCGGGAAAAGTGGGGAGGAAAGGTCCTGGCGATCACCGGTAGCAACGGAAAGACCACTACCAAGGAATTACTGCATGCAGTACTTTCGAAGAAATACCATGTTCTTGCCACATCAGGCAATCTGAACAACCATATCGGTGTGCCGCTTACCCTGCTAAAGATCAGGGACGAGCAGCTTGCGATCATAGAGATGGGTGCGAATCACCAGGGAGAGATCGCAACGCTATGCGAAATTGCTTCCCCCGATATGGGTATCATTACCAATATTGGCAAGGCCCACCTGGAAGGGTTTGGTGGACTTACAGGCGTCAGGCGTGGAAAAGGGGAACTGTATGATTACCTGGAAATAAATGATGGCACTGTCATTGCTGATATGTCTGATCCCGTGCTGAATTCCATGGTCGGTGAAAGGAAACTGAATGTGTTTTCCTATGGACAGGGTAGCGGATTTGATGTGGACGGGCATATGACGGGATCTGGCGAGCGTATCCAGGGGACATTTACCCATGCCACAAAAAAATATCCTGTCAGGTCGGACCTATTCGGGGCATTTAATTTCAATAACCTGCTTACAGCTGCAGCTGCAGGCATATACATGGAAGTGCCGCCGGAAGCCATTGCTGATGCACTGGAACAATATGTGCCAGGAAATAACAGGTCACAAACCATCAAGGGAAAAACCAATACACTTATTCTGGATGCCTACAATGCAAATCCCTCAAGTATGCACCTGGCTCTTGATGAATTCGAACAACGCGATCATCCCAATAAAATAGCTATCCTGGGTGATATGTTCGAGCTTGGCGAGGATGAACATAAAGAACATGAATCATTGTTGAAACGGCTTGCTGACAGCAATATAAATACGGTTATGCTTGTCGGGGAGCGGTTCGGCGCATTTGCAGGGAATCCGGCATTCCCCTTCCATTTTTTCAATACCCTGGAGCAATGCCTGGAGTACCTGGAGAATGAGCCTCCCGGGAATGCCCTGATCATGTTGAAGGGCAGCAGAAAAAACGCCCTTGAAAATGCAACTAATTTGTTGCTGGATTGTTGAATGAGCACTAATACCAGGAAATATGTCAAATAAGTTAATGGATCCCATTGGTAAGCTCATGGGACTCCGGTATAAATCTCATCCCTGGCACGGTGTGGATATCGGTGATGATGTCCCCGATATCGTGACCTGTTTTATTGAGATGGTGCCAAGGGATACCGTGAAATATGAAGTGGATAAGATCTCAGGATACCTGAAGATCGACCGGCCCCAGAAATACTCCAATACGGTACCAGCACTGTATGGATTTATTCCGCAAACTTTCAGTGGCGAAAAGGTGGCCCAGCTCAGCAGGGACAAAACCGGCAACGAAAAGATCATCGGTGATTCAGATCCGGTAGATATTTGCATCCTGACAGAAAAAGAGATCACCCACGGTGATATCCTCGTCAAGGCGCGTCCGATCGGGGGATTTCGTATGATCGACAACAACCAGGCAGATGATAAGATCATTGCCGTATTGAACAACGATGCACTGTACCAGGGATTCAATGATGTGAGTGATGTCCCCCAAAGTGTGGTGGATCGCCTCAAGCATTACTTTTTAACGTACAAAGACCTTCCCGGCAATCCTGCTGACGTGGAGATCACCCATATCTATGGCCGCGAAGAGGCGCTCGACCTTATCGAAAGATCCATTGAAGATTACCGGATGAAATTCGAGAACCTGGATACCATTCTCTCAACCGTCTGATGCACCAATCGATCTCCTGAAAATCAATCGTTTGATACACCACGTGGCTATTCAGGCCTGAACCACCTGATAACCGCTAAATTCTTTGTGCCTGAACTACATGATAGCCAGGTTATTCCTTGTACCTGAACCGTTTGATCTTCTGAGTGGGGGTCTTTTCAAAGGGTTCTTTTTGTAAGACCGTTTTTTGTACCCTGGAATTTTTATTCAACTGCAGATTCACTTTTGCGCGCATTTCATCAAGCAGTTCTTCCGCTTTGTGTTGCAGATCTTTCTGCTTGTCATGAGCTGTTGAAACGAGATGCTGGAATTTTTCCTCGATGTTTTCAAAATTCAGGTGGATCAGCGCTACCAGCTTTCCCTTCACATGCATCACAAGGGAGTCGTTTACAAACTCCTGTTCATTGAAAACGGACTCGATCTCCTCCGGGTAGATATTTTCCCCATTGGGTCCCAGGATCATATTTTTTGAACGGCCTTTAATATAGATGATACCTTTTTTGTCAATAATTCCCAGGTCTCCGGTTCTGAAGAAACCATCTTCTGTAAAGACCTCTTTTGTCTGGGCTTCATTTTTATAGTAGCCCTTCATCACATTTCTTCCCTTTGCAATGATCTCGCCTTCACCGGTGACCGGATCAGGAGCGTTTATCTTTAGTTCAATACCTGCAATGGGCAGGCCTACAGATCTGTACACTGCAGCCTCCGGACCAAATCCAGAAAGCATGGGAGATGTTTCCGTAAGCCCGTAGCCGACGGCATAAGGAAATTTTGCTTCCAGCAGAAACTTTTCAACATCAGGTGCAAGTGCAGCACCACCAACACCAAAGAACCTGATGCGGCCTCCGAAAAATGCTTTCAGTTTTTTACCCGCAGCTTTGTGCAAAAACCTGCGTGTGGGACCAAATTTCAGCAATGACTTCGTAACAGCTGACTTTTCAAGTCCGGGTTTTACTTTGTTTCGGTATATTTTTTCTATGATCAGCGGTACGGTCAGCATGGTGGTTGGCCGGTACTTTTTCAGCAGGGGACCCAGGTATGCGGCTGTGGGCGTACGGTCCGTGTAATGTACCGTGGCACCATTGAGCAGGGGGATCAGCATGCCGATGGTGAATTCATAGGTATGGGCCAGGGGAAGTATGGAAATAAATACATCCGTGGGCAAGACTTTATGAATACTGCCCGTATTGACTGCATCGAAAATGAGGTTATCGTGAGACAACATTACCCCTTTCGAGTTTCCTGTTGTACCGGATGTATAAATGATCACTGCCAGGTCGTCTTTTTTCAATACCGGGAAATCAACGACCGAATCGGCCTGTGCTGCAGGCTGCAGTTTTTCAAATGCATCTTTTGACAATTTCTGCAGGTCACCGGTCTTGCTCACTTCATGCAGGACAAGGTCTTCTACGGTGATGATGTACCTGACACTTTCCGGAAATCCACCGGGAAATTTGTACATCTGTTTAGAGGAGATGACCACCATCTCCACTTCAGCATGCTGCATAATGGAGGTCATTTCACCCGCAGTGAAATCAGTGAGTACAGGAGTCACGATCCCCCCGGCTTTCTGAATGCCAAAATAGGAAACCACCCAGTGCGGGTTGTTCTCACTTATGAGTGCAATCCGTTGGTTGCGTTCCAGTCCTGCCCCGTAAAGCTTTGTGGCGAAATCATCTACAAGTGCGTTGATCTCATTGTACGAGTAGGATATTCCGTTGGCAATAGACAACGCTGTTTTATCCCCGTATTTTTGCGCGCTGTGCTCCAGCGCTGCAGGTAAATTCTCAAAATATACCCAATCTTCCATTCGCTTCTTTGTCATCTTTCTTTTTATTAATGTTCTATTACACGCTGGTCCATTCTCTGCGCAAACCGGTCCCTCAGCTGGCTGAATTTTTTTCTTCCGGCAATGAAATAATCGAAAACGAGTGACCTGTTATATATCTCGGGGTGTACTGTTTTTTTGATCATTGGCTGGGATTTTTTCCTGGACTCCCGGTAATCCGGTTTCTTTTTCCTGAAATCCCTGTGTGCCCGGTGAATTGCCCTGAGATCACCTGGTTTAAGTGTCAGGAGGAACTGAAGCGCCGATATTCCATCCAGCAACATCCTGATTCTGATCGTTGATCTAAGTTGATGCTCCGGCAGATTCTTATATAGCAAAAAGAGATTGTTCCTGAAATTCAGGTACGTCTTAAGAGGATTGCTCTTCGGCAATGTTCCACCACCCACGTGGTAGACATGCGAGGCGGGCACCACGGTTAAGCTGTACCCCCTGTTCTTGAGTCTCCAGCACAAATCCACCTCTTCCATGTGTGCAAAGAAGTGTGCATCAAATCCCCCTGCTTCCAGGAATATCTCCGAACGGATCAACATACATGCCCCCGAGGTCCAGAAGACCTCCACAGGCTGCATGGGCAGCCCGGAAGCCTGTTCTGTTGTATGAAAGATCCTTCCCCGGCAGAATGTATACCCGTATTTGTCAATATATCCGCCGGCTGCTCCTGCATATTCAAGCTTATTCCGGTGTTGATGATCCATGATTACAGGAGAACATGCTGCAACGTCGTCGTGCTGATCCAGATGATTCACCAGTGGTTCAAGCCAGTTGGCTGTCACCTCGATATCTGAATTCAGCAACAGGTAATATTCAGCCTCCACATGACGGAGTGCTTCGTTATATCCCCCCGCAAAACCATGATTGCGGTCCAGGCTGATCGTCCGCAGGTCCTTGTAGTGTACTGACAGGAATTCCATTGAATCATCCGAGGAGTCATTGTCTGCAATAATGATCTCCGCAGCAGGATCCTGTGTGTGCGCTACAAGGATCGGAAGGAATTTCTCCAGGAATTTCTTTCCGTTCCAATTTAATATGACGATAGCAGTTTTTGTCACTTCTCTTACATTATCTCCCTGATAACATCTACAAATTCATTATGGTTCAATCCATTGCTGCAGATAATCTCCCGGCCGAACAGGTATTGGTCGCCCCCCGAGAAATCTGCACACTTTCCTCCAGCCTCTTCAAGGATAATGATACCTGCAGCAACATCCCAGGCTTGCAGTCCGTATTCGTAGAACCCGTCGTACCTGCCACAGGCCACCCATGCGATATCCGTTGCTGCAGAACCCAGTCGCCGTAATCCCCTGGTGTTCTTCAGGAACCAGTGTATGGTATGCATAAACCGTTCCATTCTGTCATAATCTGTATAGGGAAACCCTGTTGCCACCAGTGAGCTGTTCAAGGTCTCATTCCTGCTTACCCTGATGGGTTGGCCATTTAAAAAAGCACCGCCATTCTTCCATCCGTAGAAACATTCATTCAGTCCCAACTCAAGGATGACGCCCAGGATGGGGATGTCATTATCAGCCAGGGCTACACTAACGGAATAAGGAAACGCACCATGGATGTAATTTGTTGTTCCATCCAGGGGATCGATGATCCAGTTATATTGCGCACCTTTTTTATCATTGGTACCCTCCTCAGCGATAAAGCCGGCTTCAGGCAGGATCCTGCCCAGCTTGCTGACCAGCATTTGCTCAGCAGTCTTATCTACTTCGGTCACAAAATTGTGTTTGCCCTTCTCCTCGATCGCAGGACTTGCATTGTTTTGCTGCTCCCCGCGGATATAGGATCCGGCATCTTCAACCGCTTCAATGACCTGTTTACAGATCTTCTCAAATTCCATATATACTATCAATAAAACCTGTGAATATTTTTTTCGATGCAAAGAAACTGAATTTTCAACGATTTCTTAAATGAAGTAATACAATGTAGGGAAGTAAGGGATAGGAGGTAATGATTTGGGGTGAATTACGGTCTTTCGGGGTGAACGGGACCAGCACACGTATCACCCAAAGAAAGTGAGCAGGTCTGCAACAACAAAGGTGCTTCCACCAATGAACAGGGAATCTTCTGGTGATGACGCCTGCAGCGCATGCTGAAATGCTTCCTGCACAGAATTATATTTCGTGCAACTGAGCCCCTGATTGACAGCCTTTTTATGCAATTCTTCAACCGGCATGGCACGTGGTATGGAGGGCTGAGTAAAATAATAAACAGCATCAGCGGGAAGATATTGAAACACCTCCTCCAGCGGTTTGTCACCCACCATTCCCCATACGACATGCAGTTTTCTGGAAGGGGTCTGTTGCAGTTGTTCCATCACAGCTTTCACCCCGGAAGCATTATGTGCGGTGTCACAGATAATGCGGGGATTGGCACCCAGGATCTCCCAGCGTCCCCGGAGGGATGTGTTATTCCTGATATGCTGGAGTCCGCTCCTCATAGCAGGGACGGGAATCTTCCAACCTGCTTCTCTCAGCACATCAATAGTGGAGAGGGCCAGGCTCAGGTTCTCATGCTGATACCGGCCAAGCAGGTCTGTTCTGTAAGATTCTTGCTCCTGGCTGGCGAGGTTCCGGTAGTGGAAAATGGAGTGTTGATCGCCTGAGAAGGTCTGAAAGGAAAACGTCCGGTCATCCGTCGCATAATGGATGGGACAATTGCGTTGGATCGCCACTTCATTGAATACCCGGCGGACCGTTTCAGTGTTATTCCCGGCAATAACCGGGACTTTTTCCTTGATAATTCCGGCTTTCTCAGCTGCAATGAGCGCTTCCGTGTTACCCAGGAATTCTGTATGATCCAATGAGATGCGTGTCAGTACAGCAACCTCGGGGGTAATGATATTTGTCGAATCCAGCCTGCCGCCCATACCGGTCTCAATGACAGCAATATCGACCTGTTGCCTGGCAAAATGATCGAAGGCCATCGCTACAGTCATCTCGAAAAAGGACGGTTGAATTTTTTCGATTGCCTCCATGTGTTCTTCCACGAAACCGACTACCTGGTCTTTGCCGATCATCTGTCCGTTGATGCGGATCCGTTCCCTGAAATCCACCAGGTGTGGTGAAGTATATAGTCCTGTCCGGTAGCCTGATTCCTGCAATACGGAAGCGAGTGTATGACTTACAGAACCCTTCCCGTTGGTGCCTGCAATATGTATCGATTTGAACTTCTTGTGCGGATGTCCCAGGACCTGGTCAAGCGCATGGGTATTGTCGAGGTTGGCCTTATAAGCAGCTTTGCCTGTCCGCTGGAACATGGGCAGGCTGCTAAAAAGAAATTCGATGGTTTCAGCGTAGTTCATGGCCGGGTTTTTCGGTTTGTCCGGGTTATATGCTCCCCCATGTGTTGTAATGGATCTTTTCCGGACTGAAACGCTCCGGTTTCGTTTTTTCTTCCGCTGCATATCCAAGGGAGACCAGTGCATAGGGATGCACATGTCCTGGCAATTTGAACAATTCCGAGAACAATTGTTTGCGTTTTTCCCTGGGGTGAATCCCTATCCAGCAGGAACCGATGCCCAGCATATGGGCGGCAAGCAGCATATTTTGCGTGGCTGCACCACAATCAACAACATAATACCCCTCATCATGCTGTAGTTGCTCATCTCCGCAGACCAGGATGGCATGACTGGCTGTTTCCAGAAAGGAGGCATTGGGATGGATCTCCATGATGCGGTTGAGTATATCCCGGTCCGTGACCACGATGAAATGCCACGGCTGGCGGTTGACTGCAGAAGGCGCATACATGGCTGCCCTCAGGATCTCTTCAATGGCACTGTCGGGAATGACCTTGTCCGCGTATTTCCGGATGCTTCTCCTGGTATGGATCCAATGAAGCGGCGTCTCTTTTTGCATGGTTGATAACTATGTTTAAAACTTGATTGAATGTGAATAAAACCTTCATGTAAAGGGATCAAATAATGCTAATTTTGAACCCAGGAATACTTCCTTAATGGCAGGGGCAAATATGGCAAAAACAGAAGGAAAAGTCAAGAAGACTTTCGTAATCGACACCAATGTTCTTCTTCACGATTACAAATGCATTCACAATTTCGAGGAACACGACATTGTAATTCCCATCACGGTGCTGGAGGAGCTTGACAGATTTAAAAAGGGGAATGACATTATTAATCTGCATGCCAGGGAGTTTACCCGTGAACTGGATAAACTTTCAGGGGACAAGCTCTTTAACGGAGGACTCGGATTGGGTAATGGAAAGGGCAAACTGAGCATTGCAACCGGCACACTTCCATCTGAAAAACTAGCTTCTTCTTTTCCGGAGAACACCCCCGATCACCGCATACTCGCGATCACGGAACACCTGCATAATAAGCGCAGCGGTAACCCGGTGATTCTTATTACAAAAGATATTAACCTGCGGATGAAAGCAAAATCCCTGGGCATTATGGCACAGGATTACCATAATGATATGGTGGAGAATATCCAGGATATCTACGAAGGGGTGAAGATCAATGAGAATGTAAAACCTGAAGTAATCTCCGGATTGTATGAGAAGTATGAGGGGCTACCTCGCTCCAAATTTGGCATTAAAAAGGAGCCTGTGGCCCACCAGTATTATATCTTTCGCAATGAATCGGTCAGTGCCCTTGCCCACTATGATCCATTCAACAAGCTCATCAACCGCGTTGAAAAGGTAAAAACCTACGGCATTGAGCCGCGGAATGCGGAACAGGCATTTGCCCTCGATGCGCTGATGCGGCCCGAAGTTCAGCTTGTGGCACTTACCGGCAAAGCTGGAACAGGAAAAACTTTGCTGGCACTGGCTTCTGCGATCCACCAGCGGAAACTATATACCCAGATCTTCCTGGCGCGTCCCATTGTACCGCTTTCTAACCGCGATATCGGGTTTCTACCCGGCGACGTTGGAGAAAAGATCGGTCCCTATATGCAGCCGCTCTTCGATAACCTTTCTGTCATCAAGCAGAATTTTAAGCAGCAAAGTAAGGAGTTTACAAGGATCGAGGAGATGCAGAAGTCAGAAAAGCTGGTGATCACACCCTTGGCATACATTCGTGGACGGAGCCTTTCCAGGGTTATCTTCATTGTCGATGAGGCACAGAACCTGACCCCACATGAAGTGAAGACCATCATCACCCGCGCTGGCGAGGGCACCAAGCTGATCTTTACAGGTGATATTCAGCAGATCGATTCTCCCTACCTTGATACCAAATCAAATGGGCTTACTTACCTGGCCGACCGGATGAAAGGACAGGATATTTTCGCACATGTACACCTGGTGAAGGGTGAACGTAGCTATCTTGCCGATTTAGCAAGCAATTTGCTCTGATATAACTGATCGATTTACTAACTTTGCGGATGAGATCCTAAACATCCAATATGCAAAGGAAATTGTTGATTATACGTCACGGAAAATCCAGCTGGGATTCAATCGTTGCAGACATCGACAGGCCGCTTACCGAGCGTGGCGTAAAGAATTCCTATGAGATGGCTGCCAGGCTTGCAGATCGCAACATGGTCCCTGAAATGATCATCAGCAGTCCAGCCAACAGGGCATTGCATACTGCCATCATCATGTACCGAACATGGGAATTGAACGACCAAAACCTGCTTGTCAGGAAATCACTGTATCTCCCGGAGATCGAGGACATCGCCGACACTATTGCCGAGGTGGAGGACCATGTGACCTCGGTGGCAATATTC
>CAYOSB010000132.1:0-10843 GCA_964406495.1 uncultured Bacteroidaceae bacterium
TTCAAAAGATCATGGAAAGCTGAAGTATTTTAAAGCTGATCCTGACCAGGGATATGCATATCCGTTTTACCTGTTCGTATCTGGCGATTTGCCCCTTGGTGATTCAAGCTGGTTGGTTGTTGAGCCGAATAATACAGGATTTGTAAGCGACAGGTTACGTGACCATCGGAAAAAAGCGCGCAGAACGGCCGCGCTGGATTATTATATCGGGAATTATGTAGCTGTAGAGCTAAATGCTCCGTTGTTGGTGCCCGTGTTTCCCCGCCTGGAATCCCAGCGGCTGATGTACACTCACTCACTGGACAGGGATGTGATGTTGCAAAAGGATACACCCCTTGAACGGATCGATCTTCAGTTGCTTGCAATGGTTGAAAAAGCCGGGGATTATCTTGCCGGTAAGGAGATTGATCTCCGTGACCGGCTGTTGATGACTGGTTTTTCTGCCTCCGGGACTTTCGTGAACAGGTTTACCCTGTTGCATCCCGAACGTGTCGCGGCTGCTGCTGCAGGGGGACTGAACGGGTTGCTGGCGCTTCCGCTTGAGGTACTTGACGGTGTGCCGCTGGAATATCCGATCGGAACCTTTGATTTCGAAGAACTTATTGGTAAACCTTTTAATCCGGATGATTTCAGGCAGACACCCCAATACCTGTTCATGGGTGCAGAGGACACCAATGATGCCATCCCCTATGCAGATGGCTATGACGCACCTGAAAGGGAAAAGATCTATGCGCTGCTGGGAAAGAGGATGCAACCCGACAGGTGGGACCGCTGTGCCGAGATCTACAGGGAAGAGGGGGTGAATGCCGTGATCAGGACCATTCCGGGAGTCGGACACGCACACCCTGACAGCATTAAGGATGAGATCGTTCAGTTCTTCAGAGAAAATATTCAGTGATATTTAGTTACTTTGATAGGTATAAACCCTGCAACGAGGGAATATGGATGATTTTCCAGGAATACATGGCCTCCTGATCTGGAAATAATAACAGACGTTGATCATGAAAAAAAACATTACAGTTCTTGTGATTTTTACGGCGGTTCTGTCCATAGTGGCGGCTTCCATGGGTATTTTCACTCAATATGGCGATGGAAGCTTTTTCTATGAATCTATCCGGGGCGAGACCATTCAAATCTATGGAAAAGGCTTATATAGGCATATGTCGGCAGACGTTGCCATCCAGGGGATTGCACAGGATGTGGTGACACTTTTCATTGCTGTTCCACTGCTGATCTTAGCGCTTATTGGCTACCTGCGCGGATCGCAACGGTCAAAGCTGTTATTGACCGGTATCTCAGGATATTTTTTTGTTACTTACCTGTTTTATATGGCCATGGGTATGTACAACTACCTTTTCCTGGTGTACATAAGTTTGTTGGGATTGTCTTTCTGGTCCCTTTTGCTCCTTCTGACCAGTTTTGATCCTGAAGCGCTCAGGGCTTCATTCAGTGCCTCCGCACCGGTTAAATTCACCGGGGGATTCCTGGTCTTTAATGCCATATCCATTGCGCTGCTCTGGCTCAGTGTAATTGTACCGCCACTATTGACCGGATCGGTTTTTCCGGAAGGATTGGATCACTATACCACGATGATCGTACAGGGATTTGACCTTGGACTGATGCTTCCGCTGGCCATTGTTTCCGGGCTCCTGCTCTGGAGGAAAACATCCCTGGGTTATCTTGCAGGGACAGTTTACATCGTGTTCCTTTCTTTGTTAATGTCGGCGCTTACAGCCAAGCTCATCGGGATGGCACTTCATGACGTGAACGTGGTGCCTGCCATATTTATCATCCCCCTTTTCAATCTTGTTTCGATCATTTGTGCGGTTATGATGATAAGGTCACTGGGCAACAAGCCCAAATGAAGGACTTTTTCATATGTTGTTGCTCCGGCTGGACTGAGTGGATCCGGGTACCGGCGCGACGTGGTTCATTGCGTCTCTTTTATCCCCGCCATGCATGTCTGGTGAAAAATATCTTTAAAAGAGCACACATACCGGCTTCGGGGCAGGAATATCATCCACAGGAGTGAGCTGTCCCGTCTTTTTGTTTCGCTTGAATGACACCATGTTGTTGGTGCGCTGATTCGCCACCACCAGGTATTTGTCACCCGGGGAAAGATTGAAATTCCTGGGGGTTTCACCCTGCACCGATTGGTGGCCTTTTGCAGTGAGCTGACCGTTTTTCCTGCTAATGGAAAATATGGCAATACTGTTGTGCCCGCGGTTCGAAGCATATAAAAATTTACCATCTGAAGACACCTTCACGTGGGCACAGGTATTCTTACCATTAAAATCATCCGGAAGGGTGGAATATGATGGTCCCAGCCTGTACCCGTTTCCTTCCCGTTCCACCAGTGAAACCGTACAGTCCAGCTCGTTTACCACATATATCCATTTGCCATTGGGATGAAAATCAAGATGCCTCGGCCCCGCGCCCGGATTCATAGAAAGTGTGTGTGGTAAGGCAGGCCTCAATGTTTGCTTTTTTGTATCAATATTTGATATCCACAGATCATTCGTGCCCAGGTCAACCGTGATAATATTATCGTTCATGGGATCAAACCATGCGGAATGGGCGTGCGGACCGCGCTGTCTTTCCGTGATATCGCTCCCTTCGTGCTGCTGCAGGTCGAGCACGTCTGAGAGCTCGCCTGACCGGTTCAGCTTCAACAGGGCCATATTCCCACCGGTATAATTTGCCACCAGTACGTATCCTTCATCATTGACCGTGATGAAGCAGGGATGTGCACCCCCGGAGGTCGATTCACCGACCTGCAAAAGCGAGTCTTCCAGTATCCTGTATGACTTCACGAAGCCCACACTGTCTTTTGAACTAACTTCGCTGATCGTCAGCAGGTATTGGTTGTCAGCTGACTTGGCCAGGTAGGAAGGATTCGGTGTTATGGCAACCAGTCCGATGGAATCCATGGTACCGTCGTTGTTGAGTTGGTACTTGTATATGCCCTGACTGTTCCCTCCGGTGTAGGTTCCAACGTAGAAAGGAATCCCCGTCTGGGCCGAAATATTGTTCACTACCATACATGTCAATAAAATAACTATTGTTTTCAGTCTGCTTCTTCTCATTTTATAAGGAATCTGTTGTATGCCAAATATACGATCATTTTTATTGCCTGCTGCAGTCAAATGTTTGTTCTGCTCCATTTGTGTGCATGAATAGTATCGAATATTGAACGTGATCCCGGGTCTGTATTGCATGAATGGGCATGCCAGGACAAATGGTTAAATCCACTGGATAATTACCTGAATGATTCCTGGAACACGCCTGTGAGTTTAATCGAAACAAGCGAAGAGCCGGTATAGGCATTTATTAAGGATCATGAACAGAAGCGGCTGTTAAGTGTTTGAAAGAAAATATATTTGTGGAATGTTTTAATATACCCGCATATGAAAAACCTGCTTCCTTTACTCATGCTGCTGGTCTTCCTTGCAGTACTGGTAGGTTCAAATTTCTACCTTACCCGAAGGGTCACGTGGATTCTTTCAGCCGATAGCAGGTGGTGGTTGCATCTCATGTTCGCAGTGGTCCCGGTGCTTATGATGGCGGGTTTGTTCGGTTTTTCCAATGCCACTTCCTTATCCGGAACGATCCTGTATGGTTTATCTGCATTCATCACAGGGTTCGTTTTATTCTTCCTGGTGTCCATGCTGGCAACCGAATTGGTACATCTTGCGCTGAAACTTCAGCCAGTGCAATTTGGATTATTTGCCATTGCACTTACCCTGCTGGTTTCCGCACTCGGAACCTGGAATGCCTTCCGGGTGAAGCTCACAAATAAGGAGATCATTATGCCTGGACTTGAAAAGGAGGTACGGATCATGCATTTTTCTGATATTCACCTGGGTCATTTCCGTGGAGCAGCGTTTCTACAGCAACTTGTGGAAATGGCACAGGAAACCAATCCGGATATGGTAGTGATCACAGGGGACCTGTTTGACGGGAAAAAGCAACTGTCAAAAGCGACGCTGGCTCCATTGAAACAGTTCAGTGTCCCGGTCTATTTTGTAGAAGGAAATCATGATGGATATTCAGGGGTGCAGGAAATCAAGCAATACCTGCGGGAGACCGGCATCCGGGTGCTGGAAAATGAAGTGGTGGAAGCAGGTCCGTTACAGCTGATCGGACTCGACCATATGCGCTCCGACGAAGAATCCCGCAGCATGCATGCCATTCAGAATGGGCAGACGATCAGGCAGGTGCTGGCATCTCTCAGTATAGATCCGGATCGTCCATCCGTGCTGTTGCACCACAGCCCGGATGGCATCGCATATGCCAGTGAAAAAGGAATCGATCTCTATCTTGCCGGACATACCCATGGCGGACAATTGTTCCCGGTTACCTATATCAATGATCTGATCTTTCATTATAACAGGGGACTATATAGTTACAACGGCACCCAGATCTTCGTCTCGATGGGAGCCGGGACTTTTGGTCCTCCAATGCGTATTGGTACGAGAAGCGAGATAACGTTGGTCAAATTAATACCGCGTATCTAGCTAAGAAATAATAACATATATATTTCGAATTCGCTATAGTGTTGAAATAATAAACAGTGTAGAGAAAATATACAATGCCCTTAAAATACTGACAAAGAATATAATAGCATACCCATCTAAATTAAGTGATGAAAAAAACAACACTTTGTTGTTGTTTTTTTGTTGTCCTTCAAAAACGTAAATACCAGTAAAACAGATAGATAGCACCTGATTTTTGGCTTTGGCATCAAGTTTGGAAGGTACCTTCTGAACAAGCGTGTTCCGTTAGAGCGCAATAATCAATTAAAATCAGGTGATATGAAAAAATGTATTGTATTTATTTGGTCGGTGGTTTTTTTACTGGGTATGCAACCGGTGATGGCCACCATACCGGGTCAGGGTTCTCCGGGAGAAACCGATAAGGAAGTTAAAGGCACGTTGCCGGGTGAGGCCCTGGATGAAGTTCCGGGTGAAGCAGGGGGCAAATTACAAAGTCAGGATCCGGGTGAAGTCCCGGGTATGACAACTGGTGAAGACTTGCAGGTATTGTGTAGTCCTGACCTGTATCTCGTGATGCAGGAGTGCACGAAAACCTACAACAACCAGGCAGGTGGTAATGTGCATCTACAGCTACTGGGTGACCGGAAGGTCAATGAATGGATCAATGATCCTGGTCACATGGCATTGCTCACTAAATACCATATGGAGCGTCTGGATCCCCGACAGTCGAAGATATTTGTAGTTGGCAGGGAGGTATACGTGCCGGTAACACATCCTGAGAATCCTTACCTTGCGCAAATACGTAAGAGCGGGATCTCCCCAAAAGAATTTGCATTGATGTATACAGCAGGACGGCAGATCACCTGGGGGGAGCTACTGCAGGATGGCAACGATAGTGAAGTACATGCATACCGGACCATAGATCCCACCTTTATTACCTGCCTGGCTGAATTTGCCGAAATGGAACAGGATTTGCTTGGAGGAAAGGTCCTTCAGAGTTGTAACATGGTCGTTGATGCGGTATGCAATGACAGGTACGGGATTGGTTTCTGCACGCTGTCTCAGCTTCAAAATATGCAGGAAGATGAGGAGCTGAACAAGCTGGCGATGGTTCCCGTGGATCTGAACGCGAATGATCAGATGGATCATTTTGAAGAAATTTATGGTGATGTGGCGGCATTGCACCGGGGTATCTGGATCGGCAAATATACCAGTTCATTATATAGCCGCATCTTTGCAGTAGGTTCCGGGGGACCCCTTGGTGACCAGGAGAGAAATTTCCTGCAATGGATGGCTGGAGATGGCCAGGAGATCCTTGCAGACAATGGTTATTCCACCTTACTCGGAAACGAGCAGGAAACCCTGCTTGCCAGCCTCGAAGGTGCCTCAATAATTCCGGCTGATGCTGGAGAGGAGGACCGGGGAAGATTGGCACTTGTGATTGCGATTATGGTGGCAGGATTGGGCATCTTGATCTACCTGGTGTTAAGGAGATTCAATGAGAAAAAACCTACTCCTGAATCTATCAGGGAAGCCGCCGGGTCCAGTTTTATTTCAGAATCAGCTGAAGTACCGGGAGGATATTATTTCAACCGTTCGCACACCTGGGCTTTCCAGGAACGTGACGGGAATATCAGGGTCGGACTGGACAGTTTTATTGAAAAGCTCACCGGTCCTATTACACGTATTGAGATGAAAGATCGCGGGGAGCATGTGCGTAAGGGACAGACGATCTTTACCCTTGTGCAAAATGGAAAACGTATGGACATTCAATCGCCGGTTTCAGGAAAAATATTTTCGAATAATGAAAAACTACAGGTCAATGCAGGATTGGTCAACGCATCTCCATTTTCCGAGGGTTGGGTATACATTATCGAGCCCACCAATTGGGTTGAGGAATTTGAATCCTTATTCAGGGCACCGAAATACCGTGAATGGATCAAGTCTGAGTTTGCGCGTTTGAAAGATTTCCTTGCTGCGCTCAGTCAGTCGACCAGTAAATCCGGAGTGGTGTTGCAGGAAGGCGGTGAAATCCGTGATGGTATTCTGGAAGATCTTGGTCCCGAGGCGTGGGACGATTTCCAAACCGATTTCCTGAGAAATTAATCCAAATATTTCAATCTAAAAAATATTATAATGGGAGTAGACAGACGAAACTTTTTAAGAGCACTCGGGCTAACGGGAGTTGCGCTTGGCACGGGTAAACAGCTGGGAGCCACACCGGCGCCGGAAGAGGATGAAAAAGAATTTTATGGGATTCTGTATGATTCCACATGGTGTGCAGGTTGCCAGGGATGTGAGATTGCCTGTGCCCAGGCAAATGGTTTAACGGAACCGGCACTCGATGATGTCCCGGAAGTTGGCAAAATACGCAAAGCAGATGAAACACGCAGGACGGTTATCAACGCATATGAGACATCGCAGGGAGAATTTTTTGTGAAAACGCAATGCATGCAGTGCGCGCAGCCGGCCTGTGCTTCGGCTTGCCTGACCAAGGCGATGCATAAGACAAAAGACGGTTCGGTTATCTGGCGCGAAGAAAAATGCATGGGATGCAGGTATTGTATGATATCCTGTCCGTTCGATGCGCCAAAATTTGAATACCACAGCACCAACCCCAAGATCCAGAAATGTGACATGTGTTTTGATCGTGTGAAGGAAGGCAAGTTGCCAGCCTGCGTGGAAAATTGTCCGGCGGAAGCACTCAAGTTCGGTAACCGTCGCGAATTGATCGCAGAGGCGCGCAAGCGCATTGCAGAGTTTCCCGGGATGTACCACGATGTGATCTACGGTGAGCATGAAGCCGGCGGAACAGGCTGGCTGTATCTTTCAGCAGTCCCTTTTGAAGAACTGGGATTCAATACAAAGTTGCAGAAGAAGCCCTATCCGGAGTTAACAAAGGGCTTTCTGTACAGCGTGCCTTCTGTTTTTATACTGGCACCTGCAGCACTACTGGGAATACATAGCGCAACAAAAAACAAATCAAATCAAGACAGCGAAAATGAGTAATTCAAGAGCAATAGCACAACCCAGGAATGGAAAATCAACCTGGAAATTCCTGGCAGAAGAACTTAAACCCAAAGGTCCGGTATTTACCTGGTTCAATATTATCTCAGTACCCGTCATTACGGCAGGCATAGTGATCATTGTCCTCAGGTTTATACATGGGTTAGGATATGTAAGTAATATTGACCAGGAGGTGCCATGGGGGTTATGGAAAGGATTTAACGTTGTAACCGGTGTGGCGTTTGCCGGCGGGGCCTATGTACTTACATTTATCGTATATATTTTAAATGTTGACAAGTTTAAATCCATTGTCCGCGTTACGGTATTGAATGGTTTCCTGGCTTATCTGTTTTATGCAGGAGCTCTTGTACTGGATCTTGGACGACCCCTCAAAATCATCAATCCTATAATTGGCAACAGCTTTGGGGCAAATTCCGTGCTCTTCCTGATCGCCTGGCACTTCCTGCTTTACATGATCGCCCAGTTGATCGAGTTTTCCCCGGCAATTGCTGAATGGTTGGGAGCGAAACGGGCACGTAAGATCCTTTCAGGCATGACCCTTGGTGCGGTGATCATGGGAATAACCCTGTCCACCCTTCACCAATCAGGACTGGGGGCATTGTTCCTGATGGCCAGTGAAAAAATTCATCCTTTATGGTACAATGAATTTATTCCCATTCTCTTTTTGGTATCCAGCGTATTTGCAGGACTATCCATGGTAATTTTTGAAGGATCCGTCAGCAAAAGGGTCTTTGCTGATAAGATCAGTGAAAAGAACAAGATTGGTCAGAAGGGGATTATTCACACTTTTTCGCAGATCTGTGCTTTTGCCATGTTTGCCTATTTTTTCATGCATATTATCGTTTTTGTGCATGGAAAGAACTGGGCGTATCTGAATTCGCGCATGGGGGTATGGTACCTGGTTGAAATGATCGGCTTTGTGCTGGTTCCGATGGTCATGTTCTTTATCAGTTACAGGAGAGTGAACATCACCCTTGCAAAAGTGGCTGCCATTGTCACCATGCTGGGGATCGTTATCAACAGGCTGAACGTTTCTATCATTGCATTCCGGTGGGATGCTGCGGAACCGTATTACCCAACCTGGATGGAAGTAGTGGTTACGTTTACCATCATTTTTATAGAAGTATGGGTGTTCCGCTGGGTAGTGAGACGTATGCCGGTTTATAATGAACCACCTTCATGGGCAAAAGAAAATGAACATTAAAATTTCAAATAATTATCATCACTAAATTTATAAATATGGATGCATTTACGTACACAGATATTTTCGAAACCAAAGGGATCGAATATCTGGTTATCATCGCATTTTTGCTCATCCTGGTACCGACATGGTATTTCCTGAGCAGACCGGTCAATGTTAAAACACAACTGGTTGAATCCATGCAGGGTCTTTCAGCAGCGCTTTTAAGAATACCGCGGGGATTATTTTATAACAGGAACCACACATGGACCTACCTGGAGAAATCCGGTGCAGCGAAAGTAGGAGTTGATGACCTGTTATTGCATATTACAGGCGGAGTGAGCATTGATTTTTTAAGATCCGAAGGTGAACAGGTGAATAAGGGCGATTTTCTTGCCACGGTTTCACAGGGTGATCGTCAATTGAAGATCGCGTCACCAATCTCCGGGAAAATTCAGAAATTAAATACCGCTGTTCATGAAAAGGAAGGACTCATCAACAGCGATCCCTATGGAAAAGGGTGGATTTGCAAGATGAAGCCGGAAAATTGGAAAACAGAGATCATCGATTGCAAAATGGATGAAGAGGCCCTTGAGTGGTCGCAGGAGGAATTGGACAGGTGCAAGGATTTTATGGCCGAGGCGGTCCAGCTGATCAATAAGGAATCAGGAAAGGTAGTCCTCCAGGAAGGTGGTGTGTTGGCTGATTTTCCACTTGCTGATATGCCGGCCACAGTATGGAATAAATTTCAAAAGGAATTTTTAGATTAGCTGTTTTTTCGTAATTTAACCGTTGTTCTTCAGTAAGAACAGCACATACTGAATAATACCGGGGGATTGTGCATGCACATTTCCCCCGGTCTTCATCTTATCCGGGCATAAAGGATTTTTTTCATTTAAAAACCAGGGAATTATGGCAGGGGGGCTTGTCGGATTTTTCAAAAAAAACAAAAATAAAAAATTGATTGGGAATCATTTACGTTTCCGGTCGTCGATCTATGGTCGACTGGTATTGATCATTACCGGATCATTGTTTGTCCTGTTCATATTGTTCAATATCGTGTTCCGGACCATTTACATGGATCTTTTCAATACTACGATCAGACAAACCGGCGACCAGGTTAGTTCGATTGCCGAGGGAGCATTGTACTATTCGATGCTCGAAAATGACAAAGCCATGCTGCAACGCGAGCTGGACATCATCAGCACCATGTCAGGAATCGATGAGGTGAACATGTACAACGAACATGACCAGCTGGCTTACAGCTCCCTGTCTGCAGATTTTGCCGATGACCGGAATCCAAACTGCAGTGAGTGTCATACAAATCTCTCATCGATGTTCTCTTACCTGGAAAAGGACTACCGGATCATTGAGGACCAGCCTGAATGCGGGGTGTTCCAGGACGATGAGACCGAGCGGCAACTGGTGATACGTAAGCCGATTCTGAACGAACCCTCCTGTTATACTGCAGCCTGTCATGCCCATGATGAATCGGAGGAGGTACTGGGTTCCCTTGTTATCAATCTGCCATTGCGTGACCTTGATGCATTTATGAACCGTTCATCCAGTGATTTTTTGATGCTGGCCTTATTGATCACCGGGATCATGTTGGGTTTCCTTGTGGTCTTCACCAGGAAGAGGATCAAGAAGCCGATCAATAGCATCATAAAGGCCAGCGAGGCGGTTTCAGGTGGGGATACAAGCATCCGACTGACGATTGAACCGCACCTCCTTGATGATATGCGGATGGTATCCGAGGCATTCAACAATATGCTGGATCACATTGATGAGGCCACTGAAGAATTACAAAACTGGTCGCAGCAGCTGGAGTATAAGGTGCGAAAAAAATCTGAGGCTTTATCTGAAGCACAAAATGAACTCATTCACGTGGAACGGATTGCCTCGCTGGGGAAACTTTCCTCTTCCGTTGCGCATGAGATCAACAACCCGCTTTCAGGGATCCTGGTGTATTCCAAGCTCGTGTCCAAACAACTGAGCAGCGGTGAGTTCTATCATCCCAAAAAAGATTCAATCCTGAAGAATCTTAAACTGATTGAGACGGAAACCAGGCGATGCGGTGATATTGTTAAGGGATTGCTTGATTTTTCAAGAAAAGACCAGGACGATTTCGAGTATGCCA
>CAYOSB010000133.1:0-10767 GCA_964406495.1 uncultured Bacteroidaceae bacterium
TTTCTTTCGACAAAAATATTCTACAGGCATGAGAGCAGCATCATCGAGGACCTGATCATGCTGACTGATTCTGGTTCATTGCATATGGAAAAACAAAATATGGGTGACCTGCATTATGCAGGCGTGCAGCTAGTGGGAAGCATCAACCTGCACGACAATATCAGCATTAATTCCAATTTCGAATGCTATCATGTGCAAACCAGGGTGAATGTACTTTCCCGGCAACATGGAATCTCAGACTACAGCGGACTGGAGGTACGGGGAGATCTGTCAGCTGTCTGGGCTATAAAAGATGACTTGTCCTTGTCAGCATCGCTACAGTTCCAGAGCCCTGCCATTGGTATTCAGCGTCAATACCGGGAGGGAGCGCTCTACTTTATCTCCCTGGACAAAGTATTTTTCAATCATGTGAAAATTGAACTTACAAGTGCCCTTCCTTTCATGAGTTCCTTTACTTATCAGGGATACGATATTGGAGCTGATGACTTTACAATATCTTCGGAAGACCAGATCAAATTGTCAATGATTCCGGTCTGGTTCAAAGTAAAGTATGCTTTCTCTTCCGGAAGCAAAGTCAGACAGCTTAAACGAGACCAGGTTTTCGAAGAAAAACGAGTGAAAAAAGGATTTTGATTATTTAGAATGAATCAATTCCGAAAACCGGATGAACCGGCATATGATTTGATTAAAAGAAAATCCTCAAAAATACATGATTACAAATGCAGAAATAAAGGGTAAGCAGCAAGAAAAAAAAATAATCCATACAACTCAAAAATCAGAAATTATGTACCAAAAGTCAATGATTAAAAGGAATATGAAAAAAGGGATGTTTGTTATTGGATTAACATGCACGGTCATGTTGACCAGTTGCGATACAATGTTTGAAGAGATGGACCCGGCTGTCGAATCCGAATGGGCCTGGGAAAATGTTACCCCGGAAAGTCAGGGCATCGCGTCTGAAGACCTGGAACAAATGGTTGACCACATTGAAGATAACAATTTGTCGATCCACAGCATTATCATTTATAAAAACGGAACAATTCCGTATGAGGAATACTTCGACCCATTTGATGAGATAAGTTTGCACAATTTAAAATCCACCAGTAAGGGAGTGATCTCTGCACTAACAGGCATTGCGCTGGAAGAAGGCTATATAAAAAGCCTGGACGAAAGTATTTTTAACTACCTGTCGGGATACAATGTGGATACTACGGGGAAATCGGGCATTACCATCCGGCATTTGCTAACCATGACCTCCGGACTGGAATGGCAGGAAAACAACCTCAACAGCATGTACACCTTCTTTGTGAGCAAACGCATTGTAAAAAGAGTGCTCGACCTGCCGATGGTGGTGGAACCAGGGACGACATTTAATTATAATACCGGACTGACCCATCTTCTTTCAGCGATCATTACAGAAGCATCTGGTATGAGCACGCTGGATTTCGCTCAACAATACCTTTTTGAACCGCTCGACATTGAAGAAATCCAATGGGATACAGACAGGGATGGTTACTATATCGGGGGTTCAGAATTGTTCCTGACACCGCGCGCCATGACCAAATTTGGAGTAATGTATTTAAATGATGGAGCATACATGGGGCGCCAGATTGTTCCCGAAGATTGGGTGTTCGAGTCTACAACAACGCAGGTGGAAGGTTCTTCTTTTGGCGCAGATATACAATACGGTTACCTGTGGTGGCTTGATATCAACCACTCCTTATTCACCTATATAGAAGATGAAACCAGGTATCTTGCAATGGGAGTCCGCGGTCAGAGGATCTTTATATACCCGGAGCTTGATGCAGTGGTTGTAATCACCGCCGATCAAAGGGATGAGTCGCAATGTGACATCCTCATTCGTGACTTTATAATGCCGGCTTTATAAATAACCCGGTTTCACATCAAGTTTCAAATTATTACACGCTACTAAAAACCTGGTTTGTTTGAGCAATATATAAATGTAACAGGGACTTATCGGTATGCTTTATTAAATCAACCTTTCATTTGATGTGAAATATTGCACTGGTTGGCATGGATTTATTGGAATACTTATAAAAAACAGGCACATAAAATATGGAAACCTTCTCTATGCTTTGGTTTTCCATATCCATCTGTATGTGTATTGTTACAATTTGTACGCCTGCTTTTTCAGATAAGTAACTGAAAACAATTATTAATTATTACTTTCGTCAGAGTGTGTCTTTTGATTTGATCTCCAAAAAGACATATCTTAATTGTCCAAACCAGCTATTATTATGGTAAAATTAATCATCCCCCTACTACTGCTTTTGTTTATTTCCTGCTCTCCGGAATCAGAACATTCAGTTAGCTCACCAGACCACTCAATTAGAGTTCAGGTTAAAACGGGCGAGGAATTGTCCTATTCTGTTACATATAAAGACAAAGTATTACTAAACCCCTCCAGACTCGGCTTTGTATTTGAAAACAATGATTCATTAACGAATCTGGAATTGCTGAATGTCAATACCTACAGCATCGACTCCACATGGGAACAGCCATGGGGTGAGCAACGAATCATTCGTGAAAACTTTAACGCCCTCACGCTCGCGCTCCAGGAGAAAGAAGACGCAAAAAGAAAGCTTAACCTTGAATTCAAAGTTTTCAATGATGGCATTGGCTTCCGGTATGTTTTTCCCGAACAGGGGTTAGATACGTTAAATATCATGGATGAGTTAACAGAGTTTGCTTTTACAGGTAACCATTCCGCCTGGTCCATTAAGGCCTATCATAGAAAAAAGTACGAGCAGTTATATGAAAAGCATGGCATCAATAACCAGGATACAGTACATACGCCCCTCACTATGAAAACAGCCAATGGGCTTTACATCAGTCTTCATGAAGCATCTCTGGTAGATTATACAACTTATAATCTTTTCAACACTACGGAGAACACTTTAAAAACCGATCTTACTCCATGGAAAGATGGAATAAAAGTAAAAACGGATGGCACATTTAAATCGTCCTGGCGAACCATCCAAATTGGGGAGAGAGCGGGAGATTTAATCGAATCGTACCTGATCCTGAACCTCAATGAACCAAACAAACTGGGCGATGTATCATGGGTACATCCAATGAAATATGTCGGCATCTGGTGGGGTATCCATATAAAAAACTGGACTTTCCAGCAAGGTCCGAAACTGGGAGCCACCACAGAAAATACGATAGAATATATTGACTTTGCAGCTGAAAATGGTTTTGATGAAGTACTGGTGGAAGGATGGAATGAAGGTTTCGAAGCGCGATGGTCCAGGGATTGGGGACCGAATCAGGACTTTACCACCCCTAACCCGCGATTCGACTGGTTCATGCTGCAGGAGTATGCAAAATCCAAAGGGGTTACTTTGCAAGCATACAACGAGACCTGTGCAAATACAATTAATTATTTGAATCAAATTGATTCTGCTTATACCCTGTATGAGCAATTGGGATACAGAAGTGTAAAAGTGGGTCAGGTAAATGAAATGCTGGTGAATGGTGAGTGGCATACCGGTCAGTACGGTGTGAACTATTATCAGACGGTGGTTGAGAAAGCTGCGGAGCATCAATTAAGCATCAATTTTCATGAGCCTGTTAAAGCAACCGGATTGCGGCGGACATACCCGAACCTGCTGACCCGTGAGGGAGCAAGGGGCCAGGAGTACAATGCCTGGGGCCAACGCCGACCCACAGGGCACAATCCCCCGGAACACTTAACCATATTGCCGTTTACAAGATTGTTGTCAGGACCAATGGATTTCACACCTGGGATATTCAGGGTGGATATTCCGCAAAAGCCGAAAGAGTGGGTCCCAACTACGCTATCCAAGCAACTGGCAATATATGTTGTTATCTACAGTCCGGCACAAATGGCAGCTGACCTGATTGAGAATTACGAAGGGCATCCGGCATTTCAGTTTATCAAAGATGTACCGGTCGACTGGGAAACCACAAAGGTTATCGACACTGAGATAGCTGATTATGTTATTACTGCCAGAAAAGACAGGCACTCTGAAGACTGGTACCTGGGTGCACTGACCGATGAGGAAGCAAGGAATTTTACTGTATCGCTTGATTTTCTTGACGCAGGAACCTATGAGGCGCAGATTTATCAGGATAGCGAGAAGACAGATTTGGAAACGGCACCCATGGAATATGAAATTCTTACAAGAGAAGTTACATCGGCCGACATGCTTGAGTTGCGTCTTGCCAACAGTGGCGGAGCAGCCATCCGGTTTAAAAAAATCTAAGGATCAGATTGCCCGGCTTTACCTGTTATCTTACCCTGTTTTTATGCTGAACAAGGTTAAATAGTCGAATGTACGAAATTTTAATTGGCTGCTTTTTTGTGCACTCCCGGGAAAACAAAGATGGAGGTAGGATAATGAATTCACCAATCAATATAAATATGACCAAAGAGAAAATTGTAGTTGCTTTCATCCTCATTTCCATTTTTGAATGTTCATGCAACAACAACAAAACAGAACCTGTTCAACCTATTTCGTCTCCTGAAGAACTGAATGAATCATTGGCCAGGGGCTGGAATACCTGGAACACCCGAAATGTGTTATCACATGTTTTACTACCCGAATATTTTGCGATTGACCTTCTTCTACATGATCCTGTGTCGAATCATACTTTGAATGAAGTCCTCATCGGACAAAGTCGTGATGGGGAGAAGGTAATTCCTGGTCCGCATGCGTATGACGGATCTTATACTGAGCTTACTGTGGATTGGAGAGGCATAAAGGTGAAAGTAAAAACGGCTGCTTCTGAAGATGATATCGTCATATCAATCTCCCCCGAGAAAAACAGAGATGCAGGCAAATTAATAATTAATCCGCATCTGATTTGGGGACAAGAAGGCAGTGTGGAGGTTTTTGAAGATGGAATTTCCATGAAGACAGGTGAATCTGAGCTGCGATTTAACCTGGTAAGCGGACCGCACATTGAAGTATGTGACACGGCTATTATCTGCCCACTGACAGAAGTTATCTATATATCAACGTATCAAAATAAAAATATCGGTGAGTTAGCATCGATAATATCGGAAGAGGAAGATGCCTTGGCCCGCACGAAAGCAAAATACGGTGATAAAAAGGACCTTTACGATGCCATGCAAACAGTATTGGCCTGGGATGTAATTTACGAACCAACGCACGGAAGGGTCATTTCGCCTGTCAGCCGTGTTTGGAGTACATGGAACTGGAAAGGATGGGTGCTTTTTGAATGGGATACATACTTTGCTGCGTACATGTATTCATTGGATAATAAAGAATTAGCATACGCCAATGCCCTGGCCATAACTAAATCGATTGCACCAAAAGGTTTTGTGCCTAATTATGCATCTGCCCGCGGGAACAGTAACGACCGTTCACAACCTCCTGTTGGATCGTATGTTATTTGGAAAATATACGAACAACACCAGGAGAAATGGTTTTTGGAAGAGACGTTCAATGAACTCCTGTCATGGAACCGGTGGTGGGCTGAAAACCGCGATTACGAGGGGTGTTTTTGCTGGGGAAGTACACCCTACACACCTGCAGTGGCCGATCCGCTTAACAAATATATCAATACCAAAAGGACCGGTAAATATGAGTCAGGCCTGGATAATTCGCCCATGTATGATGATGTGCATTATGACACCACCTTAAATCTATTGCTGCTGGCCGATGTGGGGTTAATGAGCATGTATGTGTGGGATTGCAAAAATATCATAAAGATTGCAAAGGAAATTGACAGGACAGAGGTAATAGAAGAGCTGGAAATGCGCGCCGAAAAATACGGTAAGAAGCTACAAACCATGTATGATGAATCGGTTGGGATATATTTAAATAAGGATCTGACCACATCGGAATTTAGTCACCGGCTATCGCCTACAAACTTTTACCCATTGCTGGCGGGTGTTCCTACACAGGAACAAGCAGAACGAATGATGGAGGATCACTTCTATAATCCCGATGAATTCTGGGGAGCGTGGATAATTCCTTCCATTGCGCGAAACGATGAAGCTTTTAAAGACAATGTATATTGGAGAGGAAGGATCTGGGCACCATTGAACTTCCTGGTCTATATCGGGATGAAAAATTATGATTTGCCAGAGGCCAGAAAAGACCTGGTTGAGAAATCCAGGAATCTGATTCTAAAATCATGGCTGGAGGAGAACCATGTTTATGAAAATTATAATGCAATAACGGGAGAGGGTGGTGATGTACGAAGAAGTGATAAATTTTATCACTGGGGCGCCTTACTCGCTTATATTTCGTTACTTGAATAGAAACTAACCTGCCCATGGCAAAATAAAGCGCCGGTGAGGATGGTAAATCTCACCGGCGCAGCTGTTACTATTGTTATTCACCAGGATTTTTTAATCATCGTCGTCATCATCATCGTCGTCATCATCATCGTCGTCATCATCATCGTCAACTTCCTCTTCAATCGCTTCGATGGAGTCTTTGAAGAAATCCCACAACTCTTCAGCAAGATCAGAATATCCATCATCACTGTCGTAGTGGATTTCGATAACACCATCTTCATCCATATCAACGAGCGTTCCGAGGTCAGTTCCTCCCATATCCTCACCGAATACCCGGTTCAGGTCAAACAGCAAGGTCACAACCGCGCTGGTGGCTGACTCCAGGTTCAGCACTTCGGCATCATCGAAATCAAGTTCGAAGTCGTAATCCTCATCATCCCAGAATATAAACGCCACATCATTAATGCTGCCTTCTATATGGACGGTTTTCCCAAACATATAACTGTCAGGATCTGTTCCCGGCTCCATTTCAAATTCAATTTCATCAAACCTGGCTTCAGGAAGATTTACCCGGGCAATCATTTCCTCAAGAGATGCCCCATTGTCCATGAGATCAAGGTAAAACGGACCCCTGAGTTCAACATCCTCATAGATATCATCGTCACGGCCTGGATCGTCATCCTCGAATTCAAACTCAATCTCGGAAATGACAATACTGAAGCGGTCTATTTCAATATCAGCATTCGCGGATGCCTTTTTCATGCCACTGCCAAATAAGGACTCTGCTTTGATGACCGTGTTATAGTCCGGACGGAAATCTTCGCTTTCCTCACAGGAAACAAAAAAGGATGTCAGCAAGATTGACAGGATGCCGACAGTGATTTTTCGCAAATAATTCTTAATCGTTCTCATCATTCATATAATTTAAGTTCATACTATCTCTGGTTTAAATGTGTAAGGATGCATTCATTTCATCCTTCAAACCAGCTTTCAAACGAAAGACGAAAGTAAATGCTGTCAGGACGGAAGGCGATTTGTTAAAAGATTGTTAAAACCGGTAGTAGATCACAAGGTTTATTCCGGCAGATGCATTGTGGGTTCTTCTCAATACACCCGGTACAGACGGACTGCCTGTGAAGATGTCTGGGAGGCTGTACTGAAGGCGAAGCGAAGGCGCCAGTATAAAATGGGGCAGCAACTGGTACTCAAGTTTATAGTCGATGCTGACCCCGTAATCAATGGTGCTGTAAAATCCGTCGATGGACCGGGTCTCACTACCGATCGTCTCCCTTGCCGTTCCCAGATGCGCCCCGTAGATTCCAAATCCCAGGTAGCCGGGTAAAAATTTTGGAGGGATAAACCAGTTCAGCTGTGCTTTCTGGTAGGAAAGTGTAATGGTTCGGTCCTGATATAACGCATTAATATACTGCGTGTATTGCTGTTGTTGCCTGGATAATAGTAAAAGTTCCAGCTCCAGTTGATGACCTTTCCGTGAAGCCATAAGAGCGGTTACCCCAAGATCCGGCGAAAAGCTTACCCGGGTATTCGTCAGTGTGCCCCGCTCCAGCCCGGCCAGGGTTTCATCGTTCAGTATCCAGGAATTTTTATAAGATGCAACAAAGCCAAAACCCCTGAAGTACCAGCTGTTCAGGGAAGAAAGACCGGCTGATCCTCCATGGATGTCAGTGTCTGCCGTTTCAATATGTACAAACGAATCGGGGATATCACCAAACATATTCTGATCTATTCCTCCCTTGTGATTTATCGCAAGGTTTCTTTCAAGTTGAATCAGGATCCGATCGTCGGCAGGAGCAACCAGGATCCGATCGTCGGCAGGGGGAGCCGGGATCCGATCATCGGCAGGAGGAGCCGGGATCCGATCGTCGGCAGGAGGAACCGGGATCCGATCGTCGGCAGGAGGAGCCGGGATCCGATCGTCGGCAGGAGGAATAGTTTGTGCAGGCTCGTCCGTTTCACTGGAAGTATGCGATATCCTTTCCCGGGGTTTTTCAGAAACAGGCAGCTCTGCTGGGTTTGTAAGGGGAAGACCGGGATTTTGTTTACTTTCTGCCTGCACGTCAGTCTGTTCAGGGGATGCTGGCATTTCTACCGGTGCAGTGGATAGAGGACCTCTATCCGGCGTTTCACCAGCGGACCCCTTCTCAACTGATACTGGATCTTCCCGGGTCGTAAGGACAGGAGAGGTATTGGGTGCAGGGCGATCTCCCGATACAAAATACCATAGAACAAATCCAACAAGGATAACACCTGCGGGAATACCAAGGTAGGTGATTACGGAAGGCCTGGCAGGGGATGCCGAGACTTCAGGCCTGATATCCGTTCCACCAGGCAATGTTGAGTTCAGGTTTGTCCATACCGCATCAAGGACAAGCTCTTCTTCGATCGTGTCCCAGGAATCATCAAGCTGCTTTGCTTCCTCCCGGGAAACGCTTTCGAGGAGATGCTCCTCAAACCATTGCCTGTATGTTTCTTCAATAGACTTCAACCGGCTTCTCTTTCGTTTAACCTTTCAACCAATAAACTACGGGCCCGCTGATACTGCGACTTGGAGGTGCTTTCACTTACATTCAGTTGTTGGGCGATCTCTTTGTGAGAGTAACCCTGCACCGCATACAGGTGAAATACCATACGTGCGCCATCCGGAAGCTCATTCACGGCTCTGAATACATCTTCGGATTCCAGGTGAAGGGAAGGTTCCATAACCGTTTCCTCATGCAGTGTTGAATCCTCTTCAAGAGGCTGAAAGAACCCTTGTCGTTTGGATTTCCGGTAATGGTCAATCGCCGTATTGTTGACAATTCTCCTTATCCAGCTTTCCAGGGAAGATCCCTCTGTATACGTTTCAATATTGCGAAATACCTTTAAAAAGGATTCCTGGAGAATATCCTGGGCTTCGTCTGTGGTTTTTGCATACGACCGGCTTAAACGCAACATTCTTTTCGCATACTTGCGATACAACAATTCCTGGCTGCCCCTGTCGTTTCTCAGGCAACCTTCCACCAGCTCCCGGTCTGTTGCGTTTATTTCATCGTATTTCTTCACAAATTGCTGTTCTATTGCTTAATAAGCGTGAATGATTCCTCAAACCTGCTGAGCAAGATGGTATATAGTTCGGTATTGATGTTTTTCTGAATGAAAATAATCTCTTCATCATCATCATTTTCCGCTGCCAGTGCATTGCGGAATACTTCCCGGCTCAGAGGGCGTACCCAGTATTCGGTATCGAAGGACAAAAGGAATTTATTTTCTGCACCGGCAAGGAAACTGATTTCTGTACTTTCATCTTCAAGGATTGCAGGAATATCCATTCTCAGACCATCATCCAGTACAAAAAGTACCTGGTACCTCGTGGTGCCGTCAAGGAGCGTTGCTTCCACTTTTACACCCGGAACAATGACTTCAAGATAACTCTCCAGAACATCCTCAAGATCATCATCATCCATATCATCTCCTGTGTCATCATCTCCATCATCACCATCGTCACCATCGTCACCATCGTCATCGGCGAGATACTCTTCAAGAACAGATTGAAACTCATCGTAATCACCTGATCCCTGGGCCAGGTTCCAGCTTATTTCAAAATTTGAATAAATCCCCTGAGGAATATCGGCATGTACCAAAGGAAACTCAGGTCCCAAAAAACTGAACTGCCTGGGTTCGGGAAAACCAAGTAAGAAATCGATATCTTCTCCAATAGAGCGGTTCCCACGAAAACGGAAATCACCTGACCATATATCCAGCCCGGTAAGCTGAAAATCATCATTCATTCCTTTTGTTACTTCCACACGCAGCGTCATTTCCATCGATGCAGGCAATGTATGCTCCTCTTTCTCACAGGAATAAAAGGTGGCCGCAACAAACAGCAAACCTGCAAACCAAACTTTGTTATACATATCGTACAGTATTATTCCTATGGTAGACGCTGGATCCGTTTAAAAAGTTGGAAACAAGTGAAGAATATTCATAGAAACCCATTTATACATGGTAGAATTGTCTGGTTATCCGCTTTGCGGATTCCGGTAAGATGGGTAACGTCCGGCGAGTGATGGAATCGAGCTTTAGAACTACTTAAATAAGAATAAAAACCACAAAATATGTATCTTTAGACAAAGCACAAATAAAGGTTAAATATGTCCCGGTATTTGAAACGTACCTTTGCCAAATTATTTTTTTATATAGCCATCACCTTGCTGTTTGTGCAATGCTACAATGCCAACCAGCCCGAAGTGCACCTGAAAGCAAGTACCCTTGTAAATGAAACGCACACCTGGTATGTGGCTCTTGACTATTTTAGTAAAATTCTACATGAAAGGTCGGATGGAAGAATAAAGCTTGATGTATATCACTCTGAACAACTGGCAAAAGAGGTTGAGTCAATACGTTTAATTCAAGCAGGAATCATTGATATTACCACCACAAGCTCTACTTTAAACAATTGGATTGAAATAGCAGCGTTTTGCGAGCTTCCTTTTTTCCTGAGGGATTCCACA
>CAYOSB010000134.1:0-10766 GCA_964406495.1 uncultured Bacteroidaceae bacterium
AATCAGGATTTGCACAGTTGTTTATCGATGGAAAGCTGATTGCTGAGAACAAGCGGGGAAGCAGGGTATACTGGAACGACATGGGCAGCATTGATCTTGTAAAAGGAAGGAAATATGACCTTGTTGTGAAGTTTGCCAAGACGGGAGGCAAAGCGGATCTCTCGATCGGTTGGGATTATGAAAATATAGCATACCTCGAAGAAGCGAAAAAACTTGCTGCCGAATCGGATGCTGTTATTCTGACGGTCGGGCTCTCCGGTCAGATGGGGGAGACAGAAGCAGGTGACCGCAGAAGAATGGAGCTTTTCCCGGCCCAGGAGAACCTGGTCAATGAAATCCTTGAGGTGAACAAGAACTGCGCTGTCGCTGTGATTGCCGGCAGTGCCGTCACAATGGAAAACTGGATTGAGAATGCACCTTCAGTCCTGTTTGTGTTTTATCCCGGAGAACAGGGTGGAAATGGTCTTGCTGACATTGTATTTGGAAAATCAAATCCTGCAGGAAGATTACCGATCACCTTCCCAACATCCGCAGATCAATACCCCGAGGGTTACTATTCCTATACAGACGATATCTATTACAAGGAGGATGTGTTTGTTGGCTACCGCTTTTTTGACGCGTTTGACAAAGAAGTATTGTTTGCTTTTGGACATGGGTTGAGCTATACTGAGTTTGAATACAGTAACCTGTCAGTCTCCAAACCAGGCGGTATGAATGCGGTACGCGTTAAGGTTGACATTGAAAACACCGGGGAACTGGATGGAGATGAAGTTGTCCAGGTATATGTTCACGACGTTAAAGCGAGTGTTCCCCGTCCGGAAAAGGAGTTGAAGGAATTTACCCGGATCATTTTGAAGAGCGGTGAGAAGCAAACTGTTGAATTTGAGCTTGGAGAGGAGGCTTTTTCATTCTGGGATGATATAAAAAAGGAATGGACAGTTGAACCGGGTAGCTATGAGATCAGGGTAGGAGCATCTTCCGAGGACATTCGACTTAAAGAGCAAATAGAATTATAATAGGAGTTGACTATTTATTCTGTTACTTTTTATAGTCCTCTGAGGGAATTCACTTCCTGATGAAGCACCCGCTCGGGATTATTTAAATGGAAATGCTGAAAATACATCTCCTGAGATTTTTTAATTTACGGATAAAGCCCGAAATTAATCAATTTCCGGATTGCGCGATATCAACGAAGGAGAATCATAATATAAAATATACAAAATGAAACACTTACTGTCACTTTTCGTTCTGGGCGTTCTGCTTGCTTTCACAAATTCATGTACAAAATCAGAAACTCCACAGATACCTGAAACAAATGTATTAACGGGAGTTGATCTTGATGAGATCAACAAAAAAGTTGCAGAACTGGTGGGTCAGATGACCCTGGATGAAAAGATGCTTTTCATGCACGGGAATAAAGAAGGATTAAAGTATGACGGACCTCCACCTATTCCCAGGGTAGGCATCCCTTCATACGTCATCGCCCACGGTCCATACGGAACCCGCGCGCATCGCTGGGATGAAGAGGCAGGAAGACGCTTTATCACTCCGGGAACGTTCATGTCTGTATCGATCAACTATGCATCCTCCTGGGATCCGGCGCTGGTATATAAAGTTGGATCTGGTGTCGGAAGAGAGATCCGTTCTGCAAACAATCACGCTGTAGCCGGACCGGCTTTTAATATTATCCGGGACCTGCGCTGCGGACGCTCACCTGAGTATTTTACAGAAGATCCGTACCTGAATGCCGGAACATCGGTGCCATTTGTCAAGGCATTGCAGGCCCAGGATGTGATGGTTCACCTGAAGCACATGGTATGCAACAACCAGGAATTTAACCGTGGTTCCATTGATGTTCAGGTTAGCAAGCGGGCACTTCATGAAATCTATTTCCCGGGTTTCGAATTTGCAGTTACAGAGGCGAAGGCAATGGGAATTATGAGTTCTTACAACAAGATCAACGGCTTATGGGCTGCTGAGAATCCTTACGTTCTGACGGAGACTTTAAGGGACAGATGGGGATTTAATGGCTTTGTGATTTCCGACTGGTCGGGAACGCATTCCACAGTGCCCAGTGTTAAAGCCGGACTGGATCTTGAGATGCCACGTGAGCGCTGGTATGGTGAAAAGTTGAAACAGGCAGTTCTGGCTGGTGAAGTTTCAATGGAACTAATTGACAAACGGGTTTCCAATATTCTAAGGGTAATGCATATTGCGAAGCTATTTGATGAAGATCATGTAAATCCGCCATACGAGGAAACCTTTAAAAGCGACAGGATGAAGGAGCTTGCACAGGAGTTAGCGCTGAATTCCATCGTATTGTTGAAGAATGACAATGGTGTACTTCCGTTCAATAAAAGTGAAATTAAGAAAATCGCTGTAATTGGCCCTCATGCCGATTATGGTGTGCATTTTAACGAGGGAAGATACGACTACACACTTTTCCAGGTTGGTGGCAGTGCAAATGTAAGGCCAGATTCAGCTGATATGATCACTCCAAAAATGGGCATGGAACGCTACCTGGGTGAAGATACAGAAGTATTATACTCCCCGGGTGTTTATGCGGAAAACGGCTGTGGACCGATTCATCCTGAATACCTGGTTTCAAAAGACGGTAGACAAGGTCTGTCTGCCACCTATTTTAGAAACAATAATTTTACTTCTGCAGAGCGGAAGGCTGTAGATCCTACCGTATCCTTTCAGTGGACAAAGGATCCTCTTGTTCCGGAAGAAGGTCGTCCAGTCGGATCGAATAATAAATTCTCGGTTAGATGGGAAGGCAGGATAAATGCACCTGAAAGTCGTGAATATATCTTCGAGTTGCGCTTTGAAGGCCATGCCAGGCTGTTCATCGATGGTGAGCAGGTGTTTGAAGGCAATGGAAACAACAATTACTGGTGGCACCAGGCGGTGACAGATCTGTCAGCAGGAGAACATGATATTCAACTGGAGTACAGGAAGACCGGGTCGAAGGCCAAAATGCAGCTTTGGTGGGATGTTCAGAACATTGAGTGGACCAAAGAAGCTGTTGAGATGGCGAAGAATGCGGATGCGGTGATGATTAACGTGGGAAATTCCGGGAATATGGAGCGTGAAGGCAGGGACCGGTTCCAGGGATTGCAGCTCAGCCTGTCACAGCAAAACCTGATCAATGAGGTTGCGAAGGTAAATGACAATTTAGTGGTGGTGACCTTTACTTCAGGGGTAACAATGAAGAACTGGGTGGACAATGTTCCGGCCATTGTGTCTGCATTCTATCCTGGCGAGCAGGCAGGATATGCACTTGCAAAAATACTGTTCGGAGATGCAAATCCCAATGGAAAGCTGCCGGTGACCCTGCCAAAATCGGTGAATCAATATCCTGAGAATAACTGGCCGGGGAATATGCCTTCAATAAAATATAAGGAGGGAGTATTTATGGGATATCGTTGGTTTGAAAAGAATGGTATTGAGCCACAATTTCCGTTTGGTCATGGGTTGAGCTATACGACTTTCGATTATGGTAAACCTTCCGTCAGCGAGAAAAATGGCAAGGTTGTGATCTCCCTGAACGTGAAGAATACCGGTAACGTTGCCGGTGCTGAGGTTGTTCAGTTGTATGTGAGGGATGTTGAGGCTTCTGTGGAGCGACCTGTGAAAGAACTGAAGGGATATAAGAAGGTGAACATTGAGCCAGGGAAGAATGCGAAGGTTTCTATTGAACTGGATGATAGAGCATTCGCTTATTTTGATGAGGAATCGGAAATCTGGAAGGCTGAGCCGGGAGATTTTGAGTTCCTGATTGGATCATCATCAGCGGATATCCGACAGACTGTAATGTACACGCTAAAATAAGCGCATGATGATCCCGGTCGTTTCCGGGATCAGTAATCTGATTTAAACGTTTAAATAAAATGTAAAGAATATGGTACTCAAAAGATTTTTTATTGCGGGTTTTGCTGTGGTAATGTCACTGTCCGCTTCGTATGGTCAGAAAGCAGATGAGCCAATGAACGTGCTTTTACTGGTTGCGGATGACATGAACAGCTGGTTGTTTGGTGATCCCGAACGATATACCGGAGAGGTGATTTCACCAAACCTGGACGCCTTGGCTGAAAGCGGAGTTAAATTCAAATATGCCTATACTTCGGCTCCGGTTTGTTCTCCTTCCAGGACTTCGTTTACTTCTGGTGTAGCTCCCTGGAAATCGGGACACTATCACAACACACCTGGGTCAAATCTTAGCGAACCACTAATGAAATCATTGTCAATGGCAGGTTGCTTCAAGCAAGCAGGTTATTCAACCGCTGCATATGGAAAAATTACCCATGGCTGGGATCAGAAGGAGCATTGGGATGATAAAATTGGTCATAAAAGAGACCCGGCGCCTCCAGGAGCACCACTGACTGCAGTTGGGCGTGGTGAGCAGGATTGGGGTCCCATTCATCTTGATGAGAAGGATATGAATGATACGCGTAATGTCGATAATGCCATTAAGAGGCTCAACATGAAACATGACAAACCATTTTTTATTGCATGTGGTACCTTTAATCCACACATGCCCTGGTATGTGCCGCAGAAATATTTCGACATGTTCCCCCTCGATGAAATTGTTATACCGGCTCTCAAGGAAAATGACCTGGCAGATGTGCCTGAGCTCGGGGTTGAGCTGACATCCGGGAAAAGCAAATTTGTTGAAGCGGTAAAAGCAGCTGGGTTGCATAAAGACGGAGTCAGAGCTTACCTTGCTACAATAGCCTATGTGGATGCGCAATTTGGCCGACTGCTCGATGAATTGGAAAAAAGCCCTTATAAAGATAATACAATTGTCGTGTTCATTTCCGATCATGGGTTCCACCTGGGTGAGAAAAATCACTGGCAGAAGGCGACACTCTGGGAGGAAGGGACACATGTTAATTTTATTGTTCGGGCTCCCGGTGTGACACCAGAGGGTGAGATAAGCAAGCGTTTTGTATCACTTCTTGATCTATATCCAACCCTGGCAGAATTATGTGGAATTGAGGCTCCTGGTCACCTGGACGGACGGTCATTGGTGCCCCTGTTAAAAGATCCGGAAGCTGAATGGGAGAGTACTGCGATTACGGGACTTACCAGTAAAAAAGGACTCCCGGACAAGTGGTTGCCCTACATCAGCATAAGGAACGAAGCAGGACGATATATACGCTATAAGGATGGACAAGAGGAGTTTTATGATTCCAGCATCGATCCTCACGAGTGGACCAATGAGATTGATAACCCAAAGTATACCAACGTGATAGAGGAACTGCGGGCCAAAGTGCCAGCACCTTCAGAATTAGCTACCCCCTGTCCAAATCTTGTTGAAGATATTGGTAAAAGATGGTTACAATAAACATCAGAGATAATGATTCAAAAAATTATTAGATTGTTTTGCATTGCGTTTCTGGTTGTCACTATGCCTTCATCCTTAAAGGCTGCGGATATTGAGCCAGTATTTTATATTTCCACCGCTGGTGATGATGACTGGTCGGGCCGGCTGGAAGAAGCAAATAATGATAAAACAGATGGTCCATTGGCAACCCTTGAAGGAGCCAGGAAAAGAGTAAGAGCAGAGATTTCCGATGGCCTGGACGCTGATATAATTGTTTTTATCAGGGGAGGGGAATATATGTTGGATAAAACCATTGTGTTTGATAAGGATGATTCAGGTTCTGGTAACTACACAATCACTTATAAAGCATATCCGGGGGAAACACCTGTATTTACCGGGGGTAAAAAGCTGGATAACTGGGTAGCGTGTGAGCAACCACCCCGGGGAACCCCTGAGAAGGCTAAAGGAAAGCTATGGTTCTGTGAAGTACCCGAATTACCGGATAAATCCTGGAAGATAAGGACGCTGTATAATGGAACGGAGTTGTTACCCCGATCAAGATCCCCGAAGTTTAAGACATCTGATGAGCAGGTTTTGGATCGATTGAATGCACAACCAAAAGATGTCAGGGGGTTGGATTGGGACGCAGATCCCGTAACTTTTAGCAGGGAGTTCCATTTTGAAAGGGAGGACTTAAAGAATTGGGAGACCCCTTCGGATATTGAGATACTATTGAGTCCTAAGCATAGATGGCTTATTAATATGTTGCCATTGGAGCGGATCGATTACTTGAATAAAACAGCCTGGTTTGCAGTAGATCCTACCTATGGCATTCCACCGGGCAATTCTTACCAGGTGGAAAATGCCATTGAGTACCTTGATGAACCCGGCGAGTGGATCTACAATAGTGAAGAACATAGAATTTATATCTGGCCGGAATTTGATCTGAATTCGGCAGATATCAGGGCCCCGTTTTTACAGGAATTCATACGCATTGAAGGGGTGGAGGACGGAGAAGTAGCTAAGAATCTTCATTTTGCGGGCTTGACTTTCCGGCATGGATTGCGTGATACATGGAAACCGGGAGATAAAGGCCTGCAGCACGACTGGGACATGTATGATAAGGGCAATGCAGTCATGCGCTTCCGGCATGCTGAGAATGCTTCGGTAAAAAATTGTATTTTCGAAGCGACCAGTGGTGACGGTGTACGACTGGACCTGCATTGCCAGCGGATTGAAGTATCAAGTTCAGTGTTTGCACATCTTGGAGGTACGGCCGTCCTGTTGAGTGGATATGGAGCGGGCCTCAAGGATGTGAATAAGTACAATACAGTAACTAATAATTATATTCATCACGTAGGAACCATCTACAGACACTCTCCGGGTATTTTTATCGCTCAAAGTGGCCACAATCTTATCAGTCATAATACCATACACGATCTTGCCTATAATGGTATGATTATAAGTGGATGCCGCCCACACGAACTGGTAATGGCAAAACCGTTAAGGAATCGCCGTGAATGGGTAAGCAGCATTCGGGTGGATGAAATCGCCCCATTTATTGAGCACATTACCCCTGAAATGATGAGAAGCTGGCTCACTTACGACGTAGCACCTATTGAACCACTATTACATTCCCGCGAAAACAGAATTGAATACAATGAGATCTACAGGGTGATGCTGGAGCTGCATGATGGGAATGGCATTTATTTCTCAGCAATGGGTAAAAATAACCGGGCACAGTATAATTACCTGCACGATATTTATAGTTCAAACGGGTATATCAGACTTGATGATGTTTCCGGGTATACGATTATTACACATAATGTAGGTGTCCGAGGATCGCGTATGATGCAGATTAAAGGTCCGGGCGACATTCGTAATAATTTTGCTTTTGAAACCGATCGATTGATTGCACGGCGCTGGTATCATATTGAAATAGATCAGTTTGTTCTCTATAACACACCCAAAGGCAAGGGACACTTTAATTCAAATAAAAGATTTCCGGAAATCAATATGGTGTATGATTTTTTTGATAAGTGTTCGAACTCCCTTATATATTTAGAGAATCCACCTGAAGGAATCGTCCCTGGCCAGGATCTGATAAAACCAGAAAATAGGGGTAAGGCAGAAGTAGGAATGTTGTTTGCCGATCCCATGTTTGATGAGGATGCAATGAAGCAAAACATATTTCGGTTTAAGCCCGGCTCGCCTGCTGTAAAGCTTGGTATCCAACCAATAGATTTGAGCAGTGCCGGAAGCTCACTTGCAAAGTAGTGTTTCTTTAAATATTATTTAAAATATGGATTGTTTGTTTTTGTTATCATTCTGAACATATTTAAATAAAGTTCAATGAAAATTAAAAACATTAAAGTATTACTGATTGCAATATTTTCCTTTTGTGCCACTACATACCTAATTGCGCAAAACCAAAAACCAAACATTGTACTGGTCATGGCCGATGACCAGGGATGGGGACAGGTTGGATATAATGATCATCCCATGCTGAAAACCCCAAACCTCGATGCCATGGCAGAAAATGGTATTCGGTTCAACCGGTATTACGCTGCCGGTCCGGTATGCTCACCAACAAGAGCCTCAGTACTTACAGGAAGAACACATAAACGCACAGGCGTGCCGGGACATGGCGATAATCTTTGTCTACAGGAAAAAACATTACCGCAGGCGCTTAAAAATGCAGGATATGCAACAGCACATTTTGGTAAGTGGCACCTGAATGGTTTAAGGGGAGCAGGTGCTCCGATATTGATTCAGGATCCCAACAACCCCGGTGAATATGGTTTCGACGAGTGGCTTTCTGTGACCAACTATTTTGATATGGATCCATTGATGGGGCGCAATGGTCATTTTGAAGAGTTTACCGGCGACGGCTCCGAAGTTATTGTCGATGAAGCGCTAAAATTCATCGAACAGCAAAAAGAGAACGAAACGCCTTTCTTAGCCGTAATCTGGTATGGTTCACCGCATGCTCCTTTCAGGGCTTTCGATGAAGATAAACAAGATTATGGAGCAGATAAAGCTGCAGAACAACTGGGCGAAATTGTAGCCATGGACCGCAGCATCGGAGCGCTTCGTAAAGCATTACGTGAATTGCAAATTGAGAAAAATACCATTGTTTGGTATTGCAGCGATAATGGAGGTCTGAAGGACGATCCGGATGCATGTGGTGGGTTGCGCGGTCATAAAAGCGAAATCTTTGAAGGAGGAATCCGGGTTCCCGGGATCATTGAATGGCCTGGGAATATCTCGCCGGCTATCACAGATTTCCCGGCTTCTACCATGGATATTTTTCCAACTATTGTCGAGTTGCTCAATTTACCCGAAGAATCAATGCTGAAAGTACACGATGGTGAAAGCATCTTACCGCTCTTTATTGGTGAAACACCAAAGAGACAGCACGGCATTCCTTTTGATTTTCAAAGGAAATTTGCCTTGATCCGCGATGACTACAAGCTGCTTACCTTAAACAGCACAAAGGGCCCCTGGGAATTATACAACCTGAACAACGATCCTACTGAAACAAAAGATTTGTCTGCAGAACAGCCTGAGCTCTTCGCAGAAATGCAGATTGAAGCACAAGGATTTATAGAGTCTATACAGGCCAGTGCAGAAGGAAAGGATTATCCGGAAGGAGCAGTTATTCAGCCTGCAAGAAAATCGTTCTGGTTTAATGCGGAAATGTACGAGCCCTATTTTGAGAACTTATATCATCGTTCAAAACATCTCAATAAGGTTGGCGAACCTGCTCCTCCGGTGCTATTGAATGCAGCATCTGTATCTCCTGACCTGGTGAAATTAGAATGGCCTGAAGCCGACGAGAAAAATATTGCGGGATACAACATCTACCGAAATGATTCATTGATTGCTGAAAGTCTGACGAATGAATTTCAGGATACTGGTTTACACGAATCAAGCGAATATAAGTATACAGTCAGGGCCTTCGACAAGGCAAAAACAGAAAGACTGCCGACCTACATTTTTACGGTAACAATGCTGGCCGATAGGTAATAGCTTCTAAGAATAAGTTACATCGACTGGTTTGTCCAGGCAGAATGTAGAACATCAGCGCAAACCAGTATGCATTGTCTGCCAAATAAGTCGACCCATTCAGCTTCACTTGGCCGGAAAATTAACTTTTGCACCAGACTATACCTCATATTAAGAAAATATTTACCAACTATTAAGCGATGTCTTTGTACTTTGTTAACGTAAAACTAACGTTAACTGAAAAAATCAACTAAATGAAAGCTACTCTCGCACTTGTGCTCGGTGCTGTTTTTCTGATCAACAGCAATTCCTACAGCCAGCAAATTCCGGATTATAAAAATCCAGATCTTGAAATTGAAAAACGGGTCACCGACCTTGTGGAAAGAATGACCCTGGAAGAGAAATGTACGCTTGTCCGGGGTACAGACCTTCAGTATGGACAGAAAGCATTGCCGGCAATTGAGCGCCTGGATACACCACCATTTTTAATCATGCATGGGCCTTATGGTGGAAAATTCAAGCGGGCTCCGCAAATGAAGGTAGGCACCTATTTCCCGGTTTCCATTGCCATGGCTGCAACCTGGAGCGAGGATATGGTCCAGGAGATCACCTCCGCCATGGGGGCTGAGATGAATGCCTGGGGCGGGCACGCCAATGCAGGTCCGGCCAATAATATTATCCGTGATCCCCGTACGGGTCGCAGTTTTGAATACTTTACAGAGGATCCTTTTCTAAATGGCAAGATCACTGCTGCTTATACGCGGGGCCTGCAATCGCAGAAAGTAGCTGTTATCATCAAACACTATATCTGTAATAACCAGGAACTCAACAGGCACGGAATCAATGTGAATGTATCGGAAAGAGCACTGAGAGAGATTTATCTTCCTGGTTACAGGGAGCCAGTAGTGAATGCAGATGCAAAGATCATCATGGGGGCTTATAATTCTGTAAATGATCAATACAGCTGTGAAAACAACCACTTGCTGAACGAGGTATTAAGAGGTGACTGGGGTTTTGATGGCTTTGTACTGTCAGACTGGAGCGGAACGGTTTCAACTGTAAATGCAGCTAACCATGGGCTGGATGTTGAGATGCCACGTGAACGCTTTTACGGTAAGGCCCTGGAGGCTGCAGTAAAGAGAGGTGATGTTTCGGAGGAAACCCTGAATACTATGGTAAGCAATGTGTTGAGGGTTATGTTCTGGAGTGGAGCCTTCGACCAGGGACCCATGTACGAGACCAGTATTATGCGTTCAGATGCGCACCTTGCAGTCGCAAGGAAGGCTGCTGCCCAGGCGATGGTGCTGCTAAAAAATGATAACAACATCCTCCCTGTTGATACCAAAAGGAACAAAAAGATTGCAGTTATTGGTCCGAACGGTGAATATGGTAAGCATTTCAGGAATGGGGATTATTCAATAACCATGTT
>CAYOSB010000135.1:0-10634 GCA_964406495.1 uncultured Bacteroidaceae bacterium
TCTGTAAACCCATGTAAAATAATGTAATATTTTACATAAAAAGAACAGTTAATTAAAACCCTTTAAGACATAAATCACTGTAAATGTTGAAGATGCTTCAAATATCCCGAATATTTCGAAGCGAATAGTATATCAAAAAAAGAATACTCATAATCAGGGGGTCGCTGGTTCGAGCCCAGCTGGGCCCACTTAATTATCAGCTACTTACAATTCATTTTGTAGGCGGTTTTTTTGATGGCGCCAGTTTGGCTCCAGGATTATAAAGAGAAGGTTGGCGAGAATATACACTTAAAATGATTCTATTCTTACTCCACAGTTCTTAAGAATATTCCAATATCACCGATATCCGTTCCCCAAAATACGGGGCATAAACAAAAATATCATCAGCTGTGTAAGGGATATTGTCTGCCCCGGCATAAATATGTATCAAATCGGTAGTATTAAAACTCATTATTCCCCGGATCGTTCTTGTTTCTCCCTCCGGAATTCTTTCAATGGTTACAGGTGTATACTTGTTGCTCCTGACAATATATACATTGTAATCGGCCATGGGATTGTCAACAGTTCTTTCCTGTGGTCCCTCGGGGTAAAACACAAATGTGGAATCCGTATTCCCGAAAATATAATGGTGAGCTGTCACCGGATAGTTCCCATCAAATCCTTTCCAGTTCGGATCAAAAATCGGTGCCATAAGATTTTCATGGCTTGCCCGCACAAAACAACCAATTTTCTCTGAACCCACTGTAGCGCCGTCGAAAGTACTGCCTATTCCGCCGTCGAAATTGAAATATTGCAAATCATTACCACTAAAATCCTCATATTGTTCGGGCAACTCAAATTCCTGGTAAAAAAACAGACATACAAGCATGAAATAATGTAGCAATGCATCCTCTCTGACATTTACCTCTTCGGGGGTAAATACCACGGTGCTGTTATTACTGAAATCTGCCATTCGAAGGGGATCTGCCATGTCCAGGTGGTTGTCAAAAAAATCAATAGCGAAATCCCACTCGCTAAGGAACTGATTCGAAAGCTTCATGTGCAGGAATTTTCCTAAAAACCTGTCGGGTGTAATGCTGGTGATAAAGTCCCCGAACTGCGTATACTGGTCGTTTTTCGACTCATTAATGGATTTTAAATTGAGTTCAGTGTTCTTTGTATTTGAGACATTGTATGTCATCGTACAAACCAATTGTCCTCCTTCTTTTTTACATCCCGAGAGAATCAATAGAAGGGCAAATAGGCATATTAATTTTTTCATTGCTTTTTGTATGAAAAAACGGCCATTATTTACAGTTAGTCAAATGTATATAAAATTCAAATATGTGCCTTCAGGTGGAAAAAACGGACAAAGTGACCACTGTTCGACGATTTTCATTGACGCTCTTATCATTTTAAAAGATTGATACCTGCACCAGGGCCACGATTCTGGTGCCAGGTGGTCAATGCCCCTGGTCTTTCCATCTAGACCTGACGAATTTAAGTCGAAGGATGGCTTTATGCTGGGATAAATTCAAATTTTTTTGGAAAGGAAAGAAAACAGCTAAAAAAAAGAATTGGATACTTTTAGTTATTAAATAATTCAATGCTGATTAATCAAACTGTCCCGGCAACTTATGAAAAAGGGTAAACTGAAACTTTTAATACTTCCGCTAACGGCAGTAGTCATAAGCTTGAATGTATTTAGTCAAGGCACTTCGATGGTGACCAATGATGGGTCCAAAACTGCGATCACGGCTGGTAAAACGAAAGCGAACCAAACTGTCGCCGAAACCCTCATATTCCATCCGGTTGATGATGCCTACATTTCGCAGACGACTTCAGAAAATTACGGATCGGCAAGTGAACTGATGGTTAAAATGGCATACAAGGAAGAGCATGGTGCTACACGTATCACATATCTGAAGTTCGACCTGAGCAGCGAAAATCTCGGCAGTGCCGACATATACAAGGCTAAATTAAGGTTGTACTGCACGGTGAATAATGTCTCTGAACCAACCCTAGATGTGTATGATGTTACGGACGACACCTGGACGGAATCGGAAATAAACGGGACAAATGAACCTTCCCGGGGGAGTGTACTAAGTTCAACACTGATTACTGCAGCAGGTCATTATTATGAGTGGGATGTGAGCAGTTTTGTAACTTCAGAAGCCGACGGGGATGATGTCGTCAGCCTGGTGGTTTTTAAAACCGGGAATGAAGGAAACATCAATTTTGCGAGTAAGGAATCGGCAGCAAATCTTCCCGAATTGGTTATCTCAAAATCCGGTTCCGGGGAAACCGGGGATCATACCATAACATCGGGAGCAGGTCCGAACGGAACCATTACACCGATTGGTAGTGTCGGAGTAGCTGATGGCTCGGATCAGACTTTCGTCATCACACCTGATCTGGGATATTCCATTGAAGATGTTATTGTGGATGGTGTATCGGAAGGAGCGGTTGATTCCTACACATTTACCAATGTAACGTCTGACCATACGATTACGGCCAGTTTTGTGCCGGGAGGGCAATCCTACACCATTACTGCCACAGCGGGATTAAACGGATCGATCTCACCGGCCGGTTCTGTTGAGGTAGTGGAAGGTTCGGATCGGTCTTTTTCCATTACGGCCGATCAGGGATACGATATTGCTGATGTGCTGGTAGATGGCGTTTCTGCAGGAATACTGACTTCATATACATTTTTCAAAATAACAGCAGATCATACAATCGGGGCTGTATTTGTACCCTCCGGGGATGCGGCCTCCTCGCAACTTTGGGGCGTTGCTGGTGAAAAATGGGACCCGGACGGTCCGTTGAGAGATTTTACCAGCGCGGGTTATCGTGGAGGCAATGAGCCTATTCCCCACTGGCCTATTGGGGTATATGTGACGGACTTTGGTGCGGTTGGTGATGGTGAGACCGATGATACGCAGTCATTTATTGAAGCGTTGAATGCCTGTCCGCAGGGAAGTGCCATTTATGTTCCCCAAGGCCGTTACGTGATCACCGAGCAGCTGAATTTCAACAGGGATTCTGTGGTGCTGCGTGGAGAGGATATGTATGAAACCGTGTTGTATTTTCCCTATGGATTAAAGGAAATAGATAGTACGATAGATATAAGCAGGCTGCCGTATCAGCATGGACTCCTGGATGTAAATGGGATGGGTAGTGAAACCAGCTCGCACAGGAGCATGGAAAACTTCACTATCGAATTCCGGGAGGAGCAGAACCTGGGACATTGGTCGAATCTAGGTACCAACGCAATTGACTTGTCGGGTGTATCGGATTGCTGGGTCAGAAACATCCGCATTCTGAATGCCAATAACGGCATTACATTATATGCAAAAAACGTGACCATCCTTGACATTGTATTTGACAATTTTGATGGCAGGGTGGGTGATCAAAGCGAAGGATATGCGGGACACCAGGGCATTAAGATTAATACGGAATACAACCTGGTACACAATGTAGTGTTTCAGGCAGACGAATATGAACATAACATCAGTTTCAATAATAGTGGAAGATATAATGTTCTTTCCCGAATCAGCAGTCCGGATATGCAGCTTGACGACCATGGAGGGAGCTCTGGTTACAACCTTTTCACCGAAATTGACCTGGGGCAGGGAACACCTGAGGTGGGACGGCAAACATACAGGGGATCACATGACTATTCCACGTTTTGGAATGTCAATGCGGTAAAAGATCAGCCCTACAAGGAAATTTTCAACGCGAATAAAGAGATATACCAGGGGGCTGATATTAGTTTTCATAATACGGTTGTTGGTCTGAAGACCAGTTTGCCTGATGATTTCACTTTGGAATACTGGCATGAAAGCATTGCTCCTTCCGTTCTGCAACCACAAAACATTTACATGGCCCAGCTGGTAAAAAAAGGAAAAGCACTTCCGGCAGCATTTGAAAACAGCATGAATCCGGCACGCTTCAGTATTACAGCCAGCAGCGGTTCCAACGGATCGATCACACCGAGTGGAACCGTATCGCTGATTGAAGGATTTGACCAGCTATTTACCATTGCAGCTGATACTGGATATGTCATTGAAGATGTATTGGTGGATGGCGCTTCAGTGGGAGCAGTTGATTCTTTCACCTTTACTGGCATAACGGATGATCATACGATCTCGGTAAGTTTTGCGCAGAAGATTTATATCATTACAGCCAGTGCAGGCGCCAATGGATCCATCAGCCCTGCTGGCAGTATTACTCTCGCTTGGGGATCCGATCAGACCTATGAAATAAGTCCGGATGCCGGCTATCAGATTGAAGATGTCCTGGTGGATGACGTTTCTGTTGGTGCTGTCGGCAACTACACTTTTCCGGGCATCACTGAAGACCATACGATCACAGCTGGATTTGTCCGGGATACAACTTTTACATCATCTTTCTTCGAAAACGGGACCCGGGTCGCTTCATCGTTTGTAATATTCCCCAATCCGGCGACGGGTAGCCTGCACATTAGTGGAATTGACGAACCGGTACTTGTGCGTGTCTGCGATTTAGTGGGCAGGGAGTGGATTGTTACAGAGGTTGGTAATAGCAGTGTACTGGATGTCTCTGTGTTAAAACCGGGAATGTACATCATCGAGATAAACGAGGATCACAATTGTGTATTGAAAAGATTTATTAAAAATTAAGCTTGTTAAAAACACCATCGTAAGGACACTCGCAAGTGCTGTAAATACCACCTGCCTGAAGATAAAACCCGATACTGTATTCCATGGTTCCGGTTATCACGGCAGTAACTGTATTGTTGCCTTTCTTGTGGTTAAAATACGCTACCATGCCTTCTTCGAAATATTCCTGCCCCGGCGGAATATTTTATAATCACAGCAGTCGCGCACTTCGTCTTCTGAAATTCCGGTAAGGCATTCAATGATAAGCTCTGAAGTTGCATCAAAAAGGTATTCTCCGGGGGTATATTCCATATTTGATTTCTTTTCCGGATTTTATTTCCATAAAAAAAATATTACAGGGACCACAAAAACAGAGTGCGTGTAAAGAGCGAGAACGATAAACGCCACTCTGTTTTTTCTTCACTCTCGCTCTTCACACTCATTCTGCCCCTTGTAGGTGGTTTTTTCTTTGGTGCCAGTTTGGTGCCAGGATTGGGGGGAAGTTGGTGGGAATTAACACCAACTTTTCATAAATCTAAAATTATCAATGAGACGCTTTTCAGGGAGATGGTCCTAATTCCTGAGTAAAATTACAATATCGGGTATTCTTTATAGATTTTAAGTAAGCTTATGGTTTCACTTCTCAATTTGTTCTTCACGAATTGTTTAATGTCATCTTCCATTAACTCCCCAAGTCCTTGTAATAATCCTTTATCGCTCATCCTTTCTAATTGGTCAATGCATTGCTGAAGATATTCATCAAGGGGCATTTTCATTCGGAATTCAACTAAATTTTTATTGATAGGGGTTCTCCTTTCCATGAAAAACCAGCAATCGAAAATGTCTCTGTTGGCTATACCGCTTCTGTCAAGCAAAGCACATAATTTATGAGAGAAAAGATCTTCCTGAACCATAACTTTGATGTTTATTCCTAATAGATTTTTCACCTCGTAGCTGTTGTCAAAATCCCTATTTGAAATCTCTACTTTCAAATTGCGTTCCCCATGTCCGTAATTCAGCACAATAAGAGGACCATAATACTTTTTTGCCTCATCATATATGCTCCCGTATTTGAGCAGGATGTTCCGGACTTTTTGGTAGACCTGGTTCTCCAGATCTTTCTGTAAAAGGTTAAAATCCAGATCGACGGAAAAACGAGGAAGATCATAAAAAAACATGAGTGCAGTACCTCCTTTGAATCCCAGACTATTTGAAAGTTCAATATCTGAATAAATGTCTTTCAGTATTTGGATCAGGAGAAATTTGTGTTTGTTTAAGTCAATCATCTGGAAATAGTTGTTTCACTCTGTTGGTTAATGCTTTAGACTTGTAATATGGAAGGAGCTCAAATACTTTTCCCTTATTCAGTGGATTTAAATTATCGAAATAGTAATTCTTATTCAGGTACAGAAGATCCAGGAAGGCCCTTTCGCCTGTGGCAATATTAACCTGATTACTCTGCCTGGAAATTCCCCGTGTGTTTGAAATTATTTCACCTTTAATTTTACGGTAAGCATAGGTTTGATCCTCAATTTCAACAGTTCGGCTTAAATAACTAATGGAAGTTATACGAGGGTCGAACTGAAACAGAACGCCTGTTTTCTGGAGTACATATTCCAACGATATGTATGAAGGTGTATAAAGGATACAGGCCAACTCTTCACTGCTGTAATTCTGTTTCGCATATACACCTTTTCGGGGATTCAGCAACTTACCCGTTCTGACATAGTAGTTCAACTTTTTATTCAGTGATTCAAAATCGTTCTCTCCAACCAAAAGAGCAATATCTCTTAGTCGAAAAACGGTCCTTACATCATTGAAGATGGATAAAATAATATTGTTTTTTGCTTTTTGAGAACCCATCATACTAAAAAATAGGATGTACAGTTCACAAATATAATTATTTATTGTGATAATCTCAATGTTGTGGGTAACAGGAGCATATTGAAACCGGCGCCAGTTTTTTCGCCAGCTTTCCTGCAAACCCATGTCAAACATTATCGTATCAAATTTGGACGCTAAAGTTCCAAAATTCCATTTCATGGAAATCTGCAAAATCCGGTGTCATTGAGCACCTCTCTCCGGAATAAAATGACCACCCGTTCCGGTAATTACTGACCGCCTTATTCGGTAATGTAAACATCTCAATATCAATAATAAGTGATTTACTGATTCTAACAACAAGCAACTGCTCACTCAAAACCGGAGTAGGGTGATTATTTAGTCCGGTTTTTCCAATCAGTCAAAAATTGAAAATAATTCCGGATAGCTTATGATAACTTTTTTCTGAAATCTTAATAAACGAATTACTATATGTAAAGAAAACTTGGAAATCTTTACAAAAGAACTTTTCTTTGTAAAGAAAATCGAAAAATCTTTACATTATGGGGTTTGAACAGGATTGGCGACTTGAAGAATTACCATTAGCCATAGATGTTGAATCGAAAGCAATATTAAAAAGATTACCCAGGGCCCACGCTGCACTGGCGGAACTTAAAGGGATTGCATCAACAATGCCAAATCAGAATATTCTGATACATACACTTGGATTACAGGAAGCAAAAGACAGTTCGGCTATTGAAAACATCATCACTACGCATGATGATTTGTACAAATCAGGACTCAATTTTGATACATTCAATTCATTAAGTGCAAAAGAAGTACAGAATTACATTGCTGCTTTAAAAGTGGGGTTTGAATTAGTCACAAAAAATGGAATGCTGACTATTAAAACCATCCTTAAGGTTCAGGAAATACTGGAAGAAAACAATGCCGGATTCAGAAAACTTCCCGGAACAGCCTTAAAGAACTCCGCCAGTGGAGAGACCATATATACTCCACCACAGGATACCGATAGAATAAACCAATTGATGTCGAATCTGGAAAAATTCATTAATGAATCAAATATCAGCGACCTGGATCCCCTGGTTAAAATGGCAATCATACATTTTCAGTTTGAAAGTATTCATCCTTTCTATGATGGAAATGGGAGAACAGGGCGAATCATTAATATCCTGTACCTGATTCTTCAAAATCTACAAAATCTTCCTGTTCTTTACCTGAGTAGTTATATAATCAGAACTAAATCTGAATATTACAGGCTGCTTCAACATGTACGGGAGACGAATAGCTGGGAAGAATGGATTTTATATATGGTAGAAGGTATTGAACAAACTGCAATTGAAACAATTGGATTAATCAGAGATATTAAAGAACTGATGCTCAATTTCAAAAACAGGCTGAGAGATAACTACAAATTCTATAGTCAGGATTTGTTAAACAACCTGTTCAAGCACCCGTATACAAAAATAGAATTCATAGTTAATGATTTAAATGTATCAAGGATAACCGCAGCGAATTATCTGAATAAGCTGGCAGAAGACGGATTAATCAGAAAGGAGAAACTCGGAACCGGAAATTATTATATTAATGAACAGTTGTTTGAACTATTATCAAGAAGATAAGCTATAATGGCGCCAGTTTTTTCGCCAGCTTTCCTGCAAATCCATATAAAACAATGTAAAATTTTACATAAAAGAAGTTGTACAACTTTCTGTTTTTCCTGACAGGAAACGAAGGTCATTCGTGGGTGAGCAGGCAACCGTAGTCTCTAAACACCGGAACGCAGGTGGATTTATAATATCAAGGCATCAGCAAGTTAGGCAGCAACATCGAAATCTGCGGGAACAAGGTCACAAGAATTAAGACTACAAGACTTACACTTAAGAACGGCAAGCTGGCCTTACTGACTTTCCCAATAGATTCTTTTCCAATGCTGGATGCCACAAAAAGACATACACCGACCGGTGGTGTTGTTAATCCAATGATCAGATTTAAAACGGCTATTACTGCGAAATGTATAGGATCCACACCAACTGTTACAGCCACTTTGAGTAAAATTGGAAATAGCACCAACAGGGCAGCTATGGTTTCCATAAATGTCCCTACGAAAATCAGCAATAGGTTAATCAGCAACAAAACCACATATTTATTTTGAGAAAAACTGCTTATGCCTTCAGATATGATTTGCGGAAATCTTTCTGTGATCAGTATCCAGCCAAATAAATTTGCAAAACCCACCAAAACCATCAATGACGCCGAAGTTTTCATTGAATCCATTATTACCGTATAAACATTTCGGAGGTTTAATTTTCTATACACAAAAAACCCGATGATTAAAGCATAGATTACAGCAATAATCGATGCCTCTGTAGGTGTAAAAATTCCCCCTATAATTCCGAATAAGATAATGGCAGTCATCAAAAGAGCCCAAAATGTGTCGATAAAGCTTCGCATTATTATACCAAACGAACTTCTTGGATATTTTGGGTAATTTTTCTTACGTGCGATAAAATATGTAACCACCATTAGGCCAACTCCAAGCATCAGTCCGGGCAAGGCGCCTGCAAGAAAAAGTTTTCCCACCGTAAGTCCACTCAGGGTAGCAGCAATAATCATAGGTACGCTTGGTGGGATGATTGGCCCAACCGTTGAGGAAGCCGCGGTAATTGCACATGAAAAATCCGAATCATAGCCTTCTTTTTTCATGGCAGGGATCATAATGCTTCCAATGCTTGCAGTATCAGAAATTGCGGTACCTGAAATGCCTGCAAACAGCATAGAAGTTCCTACATTGGCCAGGGCAAGACCACCCCTTACATGTCCCAGAAGATGATTACAAAAAGCGATAATTTTTTCCGTAAGCCCACCTGTATTCATGAGGTTCCCGGCGAGAATAAAACCGGGTATACTCAGTAAGACAAATACATCAATTCCGGAATACATTTTGGCAGGAATGATCAGTAGTGGTATTCCTTTAAATAAAAGGTATATAAGACATGAAAAACCAAGAGCAAATGCAATGGGAAACCTTAATACCAGGCAAACAATGAAAAGGATAACAAGCAGGGCTATCATTTGTTAAGTTTATTTCTTTTGGTTAATTCCGCTATCCCGTAAATCAGCAGGGTTGACGACATCAATAACAAACTAAAGAAGGCAAATGACATGGGAATTTTCATACTTGGAGATGTTTCTATGCTACCCAGATGAATATACTGCACTGAGAAAATGGCCATGATGGCAAAAAGAAATATTGAAGACAGTTGTACAAACAAATCCGTTAACTTTCTTATTTTTTTAGGGAATTTTCGGTAAAAAATATCAAGTTCAACATAATATTTGTCCCGCAATGCCAGTCCGGCAGCAAAACTCATGGCATAAATAAAAAACAAACGCGATGCTTCTTCTGTCCATGATGGTGCATTTGCCAGGAAAAAACGTGCAAATATTTGCACCGAAGTGGCACCAATAAATCCCAATGTGCTTAACATTGTGCCAATGCTTAATAGTTTATTTAGAATTTTTAAGGTCATACGTTTTTTTCATTTCCTGTACCTGAAAATATAAGTCCTTTAATTCGGGTGAAAGGCTCTTAACGATGGCATCCTGACATTTATCGCTAAAGGTTTTTTTGTCAACGTCAATAAACTCCATTCCCATGTCTTTTAATTCTTCCTTTACTTTACGTTCATTTGTTAAAAATAATCGATGTTCATAGGTGATCATATCCCTTGCTGCTTCCAGGAAAATTTTCTGAAGGTCGGGAGCCATTGATTGAAATTGTTTTTCCCCTATTACCGGATATACCCAGCTAACTACATGTCCAGTAAGGTTTACATACTTTTGTACCTCGGCAAAGCCTGCACTTTTAATCAATGCAAAAGGATTTTCCTGGGCTTCAATGGTTCCTTGTTGTAAGGATGTAAAAACTTCTGAAAAGGCCATGGGTGTAGGTTTGGCACCAAGAGTGCTCCAGGCAGTAACAAAAGATGGAACATTTGGAACCCTTATGATTAAGCCATCCAAATCATCGGGATGACGAATGGGGCGATTAGAAGTGAGGTGCCTTGCTCCACGTTGAAAATACCCCAAAGGACGAAGTCCGATCACCTCCAACATCTCTTTTTCTATTCTTTTCCCCACTTGACCTTCAAGGAAATTTTGCATGTCTGT
>CAYOSB010000136.1:0-8860 GCA_964406495.1 uncultured Bacteroidaceae bacterium
CTGAGTGTACATTGCTGGTAGCATTGAATCCTCCGATAGCAGCCGCCCTTGAAGCATGATTAGCTGCGGGTCCGTGTGCCCTTCGCATGCCAAAATCGATCAACATGCGATCCCCGGCTATCAGCCGCATTCTGCGTGCCTTCGTGGCGATCAGGGTCTGGTAATTCAGGATGTTCAATAACAAAGTCTCGATCAGCTGCGCCTCGATCAGTGAGGCTTCCACGGTCAGGACAGGACGAACCGGAAATACCGGATCTCCCTCCTTTGAGCTGTAGATGTTGCCAGTGAAACGAAATTTCTCCAGGTACGCCAGGAATTGTTCATCGAACCCCTGTTTTCTTAAATATGCCAGATCGCGATCATTAAACCTAAGCTCCTCCAGTACATCAAGCAACACCTCTAATCCTGCATAAATTGCATAACCGCCCTCAAATGGCAGTTTCCTGAAAAAATAATCGAAGATGGCCGTATCGTTCCCGTTGCCATTCTTATAATACGCCTGGGCCATGGTCAGCTGGTACAAATCTGTATATGTGCCTGATTGTTGCATTGGCTTGTTCAATTAAAAATGTGCTAACAGACGATAAGCATAAACGAAATTGAGACAATGGAAATAGTTACCCGCCTGACAATATATTTCGCTAAATACTATAATTTACTCAGTACAGTATCGATCTCTTCCGAGATCGCTTTGAAATTGAGTGGCTTTTTGAAATACCTGATGACTGATTTACTGTCAATGGCCTCCTGGATCTCCCCGGTCACTTCAAAGCCGGTCATGATATAGTAATGGCCGTGTGGGACAACATGTTTTGCACGATCGATAAATTCAATGCCATTCATGTTAGGCATCTTCATGTCACTGAATATCAAATGAATTTCTTCGTTCTGAGCGAGGATGTTCAACCCGCTTTCACCATCTGAGGCAGTGAAGACGTTGTAATAATCCTTAAAATTTGCCTCAAAGAGCATCAGGTTTACAGGTTCATCATCTACAAACAGTACATTTGGTTTAGTCATTTCCCTTGTTCTTTTCGGGTAGTAACACTGTAACAATCGTGCCACTATTTAGTTCAGAATCAATTGCCAGACTACCTTTATGATTTTTGATGATATTATAGGTAATGGACAACCCAAGGCCCGTTCCTTCACCCGGATCCTTTGTTGTAAAGAACGGATCGGTAACCTTTGAGAGGTTTTCTTTTTCAATCCCGCATCCTGTATCCCTGATCTCTATGCGTGCACCGTGACTGTCGGCGTTTGTTTTGATCGAAACATTACCCTGATCATCAATGGCTTGTATTGCATTTAGAAGGATGTTGATGAATACCTGGTGCAATTGCCCTGTATTCCCCTGAATGACCAATGGTGTCTCAGAATATTCTTTTTTTACCCTGATCCTGTCTTTCGTCTTGCTTTTTATGATGATCAGGCAATTATCCAGGATTTCATGAAGTTTACAATATTCATTGAATTTATCAGTATTGCGGCTGAAATTGTTCAGCCCTGTAACAATGGAGCTGATGCGTTCAATGCCCTGTCCGATGCTGTCCAGGAAGAGTTCAGTCTCTTCCCTGCCAGGGTTTTGATCATGTAGCCTGGATTTTAACCCGGACAATCCCCCGGAGATGTAGTTAAGGGGATTATTAATTTCGTGTGCCACTCCAGCTGTAAGTACCCCGAGAGAGGCCATTTTATCAGACTGTATCAACTGCGTCTGGGTATCCTGAAGATCTTTGAGCATACTCCGCAGATCTTCATTCTGTTGATTGATAACCAAATTTTTCTCAGAAAGGTCCTTGATTGCCTGATCCAGCCCACGTGTTTTTTCCTCTACCAGCACTTGTAGATTATCTCGGTGAATTTCAAGCTCTGTCTCGGTTTTGCGCAGTTGACCGAGATGTTTTTTCAGGAGGAGGAACAAAAGCACAGCGGTTACCAACACATAAAACCACCCTTTGTAAGTCTGTGCCTTGGTGAGTAGGTCATTATCTGAAATGAAGGCATTGATCAGCCGGTCGGAGAAAATGATCCATACAACCCCTGCTGCCAGGTAAACCAATGTGATTTTGTATTCAAATCTGAATGTTGCCATAGGCTGATATTTGATTTAATAGAAACAGATCCGAGCCGGTTACTACTTCAATATAGAGATAAAAATGGATTGAAATTGGACTTTGTATGTAAAAATAGCATAATTCCACGGTAAAAAACATATTCCGCAGGTTCATTTTATCAGTCGTTGTTGCTAATCTTCAAGTCATTTCATATCTTTAAGCAATAAATAAGGTATGGTGAAAAATGAACTTGTTATGTTCAACTGAAAGTGTGTGTATTTCAATTTTTTCAGCAAACCCAAAATAATGACAGCATGGTCACTGTAAAAGAAATAATTTTCCAGACCTGGAACGGACAGGGCCTTTTCGAGTGCCTGCTGAACTGATTTCATGTTGCATGCTTTTCCTTGGAGCAGACGTATAAGTGCCTGTTCACCCGGCTTCAATTACTTTTTTTCATATACCCCTGAATTCCATCCCTGATTATTGTGAAGGTATTCCGTATCTCAATCACGTTTTTAAAACCGGTGCGTCATGCCCACTATTTTTGATATTAAACGTTTCGCTTTACACGACGGCCCCGGCATTCGCACTACTATCTTTTTTAAGGGCTGCCCGTTGCGGTGCAGCTGGTGCCATAATCCTGAAAGTCACAGTGCTGAGCCAGAGAAATATACAACCCAGCGGATGGTCGACGGGAAGGAGATCAACATGACCAGGGTGTATGGGAAAAAAGTTGCCCATGCGGCATTGATGGAGGAGATCCTCCGGGACAGGGTATTTTTCATGGAATCCGGGGGAGGTGTTACCTTTTCCGGTGGCGAACCGCTGATGCAGTCGGGCGCGTTAATTAAATTACTTAAAGCGTGCGGAAGGAAAGGATTACATCGTGCCGTGGATACTTCAGGGTATGCTGCACAAGAGACCATGATGCACATCGCGGAGCATACTGACTTGTTCCTCTACGACCTTAAAATCATGAACCCGGAGAAGCACAAATCCTATACGGGAGTTGACAACCGCCTGATCCTCGACAATGCCGACGCGTTACTCAATGCCGGTGCGAATGTTGTCTTCCGGATCCCGGTGATCCCGGGTGTGAATGATTCAGAAGAGGAGATCAATTCCTTCCTGGAGTTCCTGGAAAAACGCACGGATACATTCCACGAGGTCCATTTGCTACCCTATCACAGAACCGGTACGGAGAAATACAGGCGGCTCGAAAAGGAATATACATTCAGCGAGCCACCAGGGACTGAAGCGGATCGACTGGAGCCATTCAACAATGCGCTTGCACGACTGGGTGTGAACGTTTTGAGAGGCGGATAATTTTATCATGGAATAACACATCTCAAGCAAGCGGTTGAATAGATGCATGAGGTGTGTTGGTTGTTTCGATGCGTACCATCGGTTGTATGTTGGAGATTTATACCAGGCAGTTGTGAATTATAAACACGTACACTATGCTATCAGAAAGAATACAGAAGCTCAGGACCAGCAGTCTCAATGCCGTCAACCGGCTGAGTGCCGAGCGTGCAACCCTCATTACCGATTTTTATGCTGAACATCACACCGGAACATCCTCTGTGCCGGGATACCCTGCCGGAACACCCTCCGTGCCGGGATACCCTGCCGGAACACCCTCCTTACCGGAACACCCTGCCGGATCACCCTTCGTGCGGGAACACCCTGCCGGATCACTCTCCGTGCCGGTGCCCCCTGCCGGATCATCCTCCGTGCCGGTCTGCCGGGCAAAGGCATTTGAATACCTGCTCAGGAACAAGCAGTTATGGATCGAAGAGGGAGAATTGATCATAGGGGAGCGCGGACCGGCACCCAAGGCGACGCCCACGTACCCCGAGATCAGCCTGCACTCCATGGAGGACCTGGAGATCCTGGATACCCGGGAGAAGGTATCCTTCAAGGTGGACCCGGAGACGAAGGCATTGTACAGGGACAAGATCATTCCATACTGGAAAGGTAAGACCAACCGGGACCGCATCTTCAGCAAGATGACAGGTCCATGGATTGCTGCATATGAAGCGGGTGTATTCACCGAGTTCCAGGAACAGCGGGCTCCCGGACATACGGTATTGGGAAAAAAGATCTACGGGAAAGGTCTGCTGGACCTGGTGGAGGAGATCAATGAGCAACTGGAAACATTACGCGTCGGCCTGGAGGAAACCCCATTCAAAGACAAAACAACCGGCGGAATTACATCCGGAGGTGCCGCAACCTCCAACCCTTCAACCTCCAAGTCCGCAACCTCCAAGTCCGCAACCTCCAAGTCCGCAACTACCAAGTCCGCAACCACCAATGCTGCAACCACCAATGCCGCAACCACCAATGCCGCGAAGAGTAAGCGGGATGCATCGCAGCTGTCTGCACGGGTGCAGGAACTCGAAGCCATGAAGATCGCGGCTCACGCCATGATCATGTATGCTGAACGAAACGCCGATCTGCTCCTTGACCTGGCCGGGCGGACGCAGGATGCCCAGCGTCGCAGGGAACTGCTGCAGATGGAACAGGTATGCAGGAAAGTACCCGCACATGCCCCGGAAACGATGCACGAGGCTCTACAATATTACTGGTTTGTCCATATCGGGGTGATCAGTGAACTGAACCCATGGGACTCCTTCAACCCGGGACGACTGGATCAGCACCTGCTGCCTTTTTACGAGCGTGACCTGGCCGAAGGGCGGCTTACCGAAGATTCGGCCCGCGAGCTGTTGCAGGCGTTCTGGATCAAATTCAATAATCATCCCTCGCCACCGAAAATGGGCGTGACGGCCCAGGAGAGCAGCACCTATACCGACTTTTGCCTGATCAACCTGGGTGGCGTGAAAGAAGATGGATCAGATGCGGTCAACGAAATGAGTTTCCTCCTGCTGGATGTCATCGGTGAGATGCGGCTTTTGCAGCCCTCGTCGATGATCCAGGTGAGCAGGAAGAGTCCCGACAGCTTCGTGGACAGGGCCATTCAAATTGTGAAAACCGGGTTCGGCCAACCATCCATTTTCAATACGGATGCCATTATCCAGGAACTGCTCAACCAGGGCAAGAAGATCGTGGATGCCCGCAACGGCGGTGCCTCAGGCTGCGTGGAGACAGGTGCATTCGGGACAGAGGCTTATTGGCTGACTGGGTACTTCAACCTGGTGAAAGTGCTGGAGCTGACACTGCACAATGGGGTGGATCCGCGAACAGGGAAACAGGTGGGGGTTAGTTTTAAAAGCCGGGGAGGTTCACTGGCAGAACCGCGAACCGGAACTTCATCTGAACCGCGAACCGGAACTTCATCTGAACCGCGGACCGGAACTTCATCTGAACCGCGAACCGGAACTTCACCTGAACCACAAACTGAAACCACTGAGGAAAAGCAACCCGTTACCCTGACGGAAGCGGATTTAGAAACACAGGAGGGTGCACAAATGGATGTACAATCGGACAGCCAGACTGGATCTTTACGTTCTAATGTTGTGGCATTTGAAACCTTCGAAGCCCTGCAGGAAGCATTCAGGATACAGCTAAAAACCCTTTTAGATATTAAGATAGCAGGGAACAATGTAATCGAACAGTTGTTTGCGGAACACCTGCCGGTCCCGTTCCTGTCGTTGTTCATCGACGACTGCATTCAGAATGAAAAAGATTACAATGCCGGCGGGGCGCGGTACAATACGAGTTATATCCAGGGGGTAGGACTGGGTTCTGTTACGGATTGCCTGGCAGCATTGAAGACCCACGTATATGACCGGAAAACGATCAGCCTGGATTCCCTGCTGAAGGTCCTGTCGGCCGATTTCGACGGGCACGAAGAGATCCGGGCGGAACTGGTATATAAAACCCCGAAGTACGGGAACGATGATGATGCGGCGGATGTGCATGCCACCTGGGTATTTGATCAGTTTCATGCCGCCGTGGACGGGAAGCCGAACCAACGCGGCGGGGTGACCCGGATCAATATGCTGCCAACAACTTCCCATGTTTATTTCGGAAGCGTGGTGGGCGCCACCCCCGATGGCCGGCATGCCGGGGAGCCGCTTTCAGAGGGGATCTCGCCGTTCCAGGGGATGGATACCCATGGTCCCACCGCGGTGCTGAAGTCAGCAGCGAAGATCGACCACCTGAAAACCGGGGGCACACTGTTGAACCAGAAGTTCACGCCCGCCTTCTTCAAGGATGCACAGTCGATCCGGAAGATCACCCAGCTGGTGCGGGGATACTTCAGTATGATGGGACACCACATCCAGTTCAACGTGGTCTCGGCCGATACCCTGCGCGACGCACAACAGCACCCGGAGAAATACCGCGACCTGATCGTGCGGGTGGCCGGGTATTCAGATTACTTCAACGATTTGGGCACAACCCTGCAGAACGAGATCATACGGCGGACGGAACAGGAGTTGTAGAAGCGGCGTTGCCTGGCGTTGCAGAACGAGATCATACGTCGAACGGAACAGGAGTTGTAAAAGCGGCGTTGCCTGGCGTTGCAGAACGAGATCATACGTCGAACGGAACACGAACCATACATAATGCTGTGCATCGTCATGAGGACCTGGATGATCGGGCGAAGCAGTCAGGAGCTGTAGGGAATGGAGAGTGTTTTTTTAAAAACTCAGCATCTCCTCTTCCATTGTTTTTGCTATTTTCGGGAAATGAACCACCCTGTTTCAATCTACGAGATCAATAGCGCACATTTGAGGGAACTGCGTAGTATCGCCATCCAAACCTTCGAGGAAACATTCGCGGCGACCAACAGCCGGGAGAACATGGACCACTATTATGCCAGGTGTTTCAATGAGCAAGTACTGCGCGAAGAAGTGCAGCATCCGGATTCGTGGTGGTATTTTATTGAATCCGGCGGAGCACTTGCCGGGTACCTGAAGGTGAATGTGGGACAGGCACAGACAGAGCTGCAGGAAGAAGATGGATTTGAGGTGGAACGCATCTACGTACTGAAAGAATTTCATGGAACCGGTGTGGGCGCGGCACTGATGGAATTTGCCATTCAGTTTGGAAGGGAGAAAGGAAAGAAATACCTTTGGTTGGGTGTGCATGAAGAAAATGTAAGGGCGCTGCGGTTCTATGAAAAATTCGGACTGCAGGCGTTCGACGACCACGTATTCATGATGGGGAAACAGCCCCAGCGCGATGTGCTGATGCGGATGGAGTTGTGAGGATGAATTATTGATTTTTAACCGAAAATATTTGAAGATATGCAACGAAGTATTCGTTTTTCACAGTTCAGATTATTTTTGTTTTTGGTGATCGCAAGTGCAATTTCTTATGGATGCAAAAAGGCTGTACCTGTTGATCAGAATTTTATGATTCTTGCCGGGGAACCCGCTGCCAATTCAGTGATCCTGCAATGCCGGTTTGCTGCTTCCGATACCCTCATCGATGGTGATATGCCCGGAAAGGAATGCCAGGCATACTTTGAGATCTCTGAGGATTCACTCTTCAGGGATGCTGTGCAGACTGAAATGGAAGAAAGCAAAGCCGGGAACGATTACATGATCAAGGAACACATAGCCGGCCTGCAGCCGGACACAAGGTATTACTACCGTTCCGTTGCTGAATTGCCCTCTGGTGAACAGGTGGCAAGCAAAACCGGCACCTTTACGACCTTTCCGGAAAAAGACCAGGCAGGAGAGATCAGTTTTGCCATTGCCACCGGTTTCAATTACGAGCACTACTATGGGATGGATACTGCCCGGAACAGGAAATACGCCGATGAACCGAGGCTGCTGGGGGCAACCGGGCGTGACCGTGAACTGGGTTTTGAGGCTTTTGATGAAGTGCGGAAGCTGGGCGTTGATTTTTTTATTGCCAACGGCGATGTGGTCTATTACGACAAACCCTCGAGCGATCCTTCCACCTGGGCACGCACCCCAGATGAATTGCGTGCGAAATGGCACCGGTTCTTTACCATGCCGCGTAACCAAAAAATGTGCCTGGAGGTCCCGGTCTATTTCCTGAAGGATGACCACGATCACCGCTACAATGACTGCGACACCGTGCACAACGACCGGAAACCGTCGAGCCAGCTGGGAATCGAGATCTTTAAGGAACAGGTACCGGTGACAGATCCCGCGGATCCGGATGACAAGACCTACCGGACCCACCGCATGGGTAAGGACTTGCAACTCTGGTTTGTTGAAGGTCGGGATTACCGGAGTCCGAACAGGAGCAAAGATACGGTCGGGAAGACCATCTGGGGAAAAGAACAGAAGGAGTGGCTCATGCGCACCCTGGCGGAAAGTGCTGCGACCTATAAGATCCTGGTCTCCCCGACGCCCATGGTGGGACCCGACGATGCCTATAAAAAAGACAACCATACCAACCCGGGTGGATTCCGGACCGAGCGGGATGAGTTTTTCAGTTTCCTGGAGGAACAGGACCTGATCGGGAATGGTTTTTATATCATCTGTGGCGACCGCCACTGGCAATATCATTCCATCTATCCCAACGGACTGGAGGAGTTCAGCTGCGGCGCGTTCATTGACCAGAACTCCCGTGAAGGCCGACTCCCTGGTGACCCGAAATCCACAGATCCCAATGCTGAATTAACCGTACCCTACGTCCAGACCGATGATTGGGGCGGGGGGTTTCTTCAGGTGGATCTTGTTGAGGAAGGGGAGCAGCCGGAACTGTTCTTCAGGTTCCGGGATATTAACGGGAATGTGCGGTATGAGGTGAAGCGGGCGGATGGTATATAAATGCTACATTGCGTTAAAAAACACCGCAATCATGAAAAGGACGTTGATCACACTGATTACATTATTTTCCTTTTTGTTCGTCTA